>JAGAFN010000002.1 GCA_017612585.1 Bacillota bacterium
GCGTACGATATTTAAAGGTGAAGCGGTTCCCTTTGTAATGGAACTTCCGAGCTACAGACTCCCGAGCGCAAAAAATGTGATGAGGCTCCTCTGGGAAAAGGCGAAGGACTTTCTCCAGCGTGCATTCTCTGTAATACTCATTGCAACGATAGTCGTTTGGTTCCTGCAGAGCTTTGACTTCCACTTCAATATGGTCGAGGATTCGCACGATAGCATACTTGCGGTTGTTGCAGGATGGATCGCACCTGTTCTCGCGCCGATTGGACTGGGCGACTGGAGAATAGTTACGTCGCTCATAACGGGATTTATGGCAAAGGAAAGCGTAGTCTCCACGATGGAAGTTCTCTTTGGTGGCATAGCCGGAATAAAGAACGTACTGAATACCGCATCGGCTGCATCGATACTCGTCTTCAGTCTTCTCTATGCGCCTTGCGTTGCGGCGATTGCATCGATAAGAAGGGAGATGGGGCATAGATGGGCGATAGGCGTTGTCGTCTGGCAATGCGCCATCGCCTGGGTGGCAGCCCTCGTGACGAAACTCATAGTCGAAGGACTAATGTAACAATATTGCCGTCAAGTGATAGACATTTGCTGTCTTCTTTACTCTTCGTCGCAGGCAATTATATACTCAAATAAATTGAACCTTTGGAGGGTTGCATCAATGATTCCTCGCTTCTGGCATTCTATTGGCTAAACAAGTTTAGCCGCAAGAATGCCTACGCTCGTCACTGATGCCAACCTCACAAAGGTTCTTCTTTATTATCGTATAATTGCAACTGCTCCTCAGGAAGATACGAAGACAGCAAATGCCCATAACTTGCCGGCATTATAATTATCTATCATCATTAGCCGTTGCTAGATTCGTCGTCACCGTCTTCACCGGATTCTTCATCCACTATTTCTTCGAACGGAATCGTTACCTCGAGAATTACCGGGTTGTGGTCGCTGTTTACAAAATTGAGTTGCTTGGTATGTAGTGACTCGATTTTTAAATTGTTAGATACTATGAATCCGTCTATTACGTAGTATTGGAATGTATCTTTATCTGCATCGACATAAGGCTTGTTTAGGAGTCGGCAGCTCGGAACGCTGCTATCCATAAGCGCGGTCCAGTTGGAACCAAAGGTTGTAACATCGACGATGGATGCTTCCCAGTTTCTCTTGCCTTGCTTGGGGTATTTGCTCAAATCAACACTTGAGAAGGTTTGGTTGAAATCTCCGCCTGCGATTACGTAGTTCCCTTTTGCGTATTCTTCTTCCAAGACCTCCATCATTGCCTTAATCTGCTCGGCATTTCCTTCGGAATCTGCATAGGCTTCGAGGTGAAGATTGATTACGACCAAATCCTTGTTGCTTCCGTTAATCGATATTCTGTCAATCATCAGGCAGCGGTCAAGGTTTACTATGCGCATCGGCCAAGAAAAAGGATTGGGAAGGCTTGCTCTCCTTGAGAAGTTGATGTCGTAGACGGACGTGGTGAGAAGTCCAGCGTTTACTTTGCCGAGCGGCGGAATCGGGTAGGGCACATAGAAGACCTTGTAGTTTATCGCAAAGGTTGCAGTATATGCTCCTTCCGTGTTTTCGAGTATATAATGAGATTCGTTGATGCCATAGGATCTCTTGCTGCTCTTGTCAACCTCTTGGAGAAGGGTGATGTCTGCTCTTTCGCTGTCGAGGTAAGAGGCGATTGCATCCAAATTTGCATTTACGCGTTCTTCTTCAGACGTGATTACGTCTTTTCCTCCGTCAAGGAAGAATGACGCATTGTCTCCGAGTGCGCCATAGCCAATGTTCCAGGAAAGAATTTTGATGGTCTCTCCGGCATTTGGATGTGCGGATGATGTCCCGGCGATTGATATTATTTCGCTTGGTTCCGGGCTGTATTCAAATACCGTGAGTGCAGCAACAAAGCATGCAGCCAAAAACAATATGAAGGCAAGGAGTTTAAGTAAAAACTTTGCCAACCTATGATTTTTCTTTTTGTGTCTGTCGCTTCTCATTTTGAACCCCCTTTGTTCGCAAAATCATTGCAATGACATATATATTATAGCATAAGGAGTTAGTGAGTTTCTTATGATATAATTAAGAATATGAGTAGCGAATCTTACAAAAAATTCAACGAAATACTATCAGAACTCATGGATGAGCTCCCTAAGGAGTTTTTTAACGAGCTTCACGGAGGTGTTATCATATCAGAGACTGCGCCACTCTCCGAATACGATAGGGCTGGAGATCTCTATATTTTTGGTCAGTACAGGAGGAGCTCGATCGGGCGCCAGATAACTATATATAAGGGCTCGTTTGATATAATGCACGGGGATTCTTGGCTTGAGGATGATGGCGCAGAGGAGAGGTTAAGGACTCATCTTAGAGAGGTCCTGAGACACGAGTTAAGGCATCACATGGAATATATGGCAGATATTCACAATTCAGAGAGTCTGGAGAGGGAGGACGAGCGAGCGATAATGGCATATTTAGGTATGCACAGAGAATAGATTTGGCTTGTTCGGACCGCTGGTATAATGGCGGTCTTTATAATGATTTTACAATGTTTTTTCGTTGCGACATGGCTCTCTCTGCGGTATAATAAATTGTTATAAATGAAATGGAGGGAGAGCTATGAATGTAGCAAAATCGAATACGAAAAAAGCGACGGTTGGTGGCGCTTCAGAGGCATATCTTAAGAAGATGGATGCATACTGGAGGGCCACAAATTATTTGGCGGCAGCACAGCTTTATCTACTGGACAACCCGCTTCTCAGGAAACCGCTCAAGAAGGAGCATGTAAAGAGAAAAATAGTCGGTCACTGGGGGACTGTCCCGGGGCAGAATTTCATATATGTTCATCTGAACAGAATCATCAAAGAACGCGACCAGGATATCGTATATATCTCCGGTCCCGGCCACGGAGGCAATTTCTTTGTTGCCAATACATATCTCGAAGGATCATACAGCGAAGTCTATCCGAACGTTAGCGAAGATATCGAAGGAATGAAGAAACTCTGTAAGCAGTTTTCATTCCCGGGTGGAATCTCAAGTCACGTGGCTCCGGAGAATCCGGGATCCATTCACGAGGGCGGAGAACTCGGTTATTCTCTTGCGCATTCGTTCGGCGCAGTATTTGACAATCCCAATCTGGTAGTCGCATGCGTAGTTGGTGACGGCGAAGCGGAGACCGGACCTCTCGCAACATCTTGGCACGGAAACAAATTCATCGACCCCGCAAACGATGGCGCGGTTCTTCCGATACTCCACCTAAACGGATACAAAATCAGTAACCCGACAGTACTATCGAGAATTCCTAACGAAGAGCTCGAGCATTTTATGCTGGGTTGTGGTTGGAAGCCTTACTTCGTAGAAGGTGATGACCCGATGAAGATGCATAGGCTTATGGCCGATGCGCTTGATCAAGCGTTCGACGATATCTATGCAATTCAGAAGAAGGCGAGAGAAGAAGCGGCAAAGGGAACCAAAAAAGGCAAGAAGGGCAAGGCCGGCGCAAAGTCCGTAGACAGACCGCTTTGGCCGATGATCGTACTGAGAACTCCGAAGGGCTGGACGGGTCCAAAGGTAGTTGACGGAAATAAGATCGAAGGAACATTCAGAGCGCATCAGGTTCCGATCAGCATGGCAAAGCCGGAGCATCTCAAACTTGTCGAGAAATGGCTAAAGAGCTATAAGCCGGATGAACTCTTTGATAAGAGCGGAAAGCTTATTCCTGAACTAAAGGAACTTGCGCCGACAGGCGATAAGCGCATGGGAGCTACTCCTTATGCGAACGGAGGAAAACTGCTCCGCGACCTTAGGCTTCCCGATTTCAGAGACTATGCTGTTGACGTACCGAAGCCGGGCAGCGTTGAAGCGCAGGATATGCTCGAACTTGGTGACTTTGTAAGAGATATATTCAAGCTTAACGAAGAAGCGAAGAACTTCAGAATTTTTGGACCTGACGAGACAATGTCCAACAGGCTCGGAAATGTTTTTGAAGTTACGAATAGAGATTGGAATGCGGAGATGATTGATGAGGACGAGTTCCTCGCAGCTGACGGACGAGTTGTTGACTCGATGCTTTCAGAGCATATGTGCGAAGGAATGCTGGAAGGTTATCTTCTTACCGGCCGCCATGGATTCTTTGCGAGCTACGAGGCGTTCATAAGAGTTGTTGACTCGATGTGCGCGCAGCATGCTAAATGGCTCAAAGTGTGCAAGGATCTACCGTGGAGAGAAGAAATCGGGTCGCTCAACCTGATTCTTTCTTCAAACGTATGGCAGCAGGACCACAACGGATTTACACATCAGGACCCGGGGTTCCTCGATCATATCGCAAACAAGAAGGCAGACGTGGTAAGAATGTATCTTCCACCGGACGCGAACTGCCTGCTTTCATGCTTTGATCACTGCATCAGGAGCAAGGATTATGTGAACGTACTCGTTACGTCAAAGCACCCGAGACCGCAGTGGCTCAATATGGAAGAGGCAGTTAAGCACTGCACACAGGGAATCGGAATCTGGCAGTGGGCAAGTAACGACCAGGGCGAAGAGCCCGATGTCGTAATGGCTTGCTGCGGAGACACTCCGACGCTCGAGACGCTTGCAGCGGTATCGATTTTGAGAAGCGAACTCCCTGAACTCAAGATTCGAGTGGTTAATGTAGTTGACCTAATGAAGCTCCAGCCGCATACGCAGCATCCGCATGGACTAAAGGATGCGGACTACGATGCGATATTCACAAAGGATAAGCCAATAATCTTTGCTTTCCACGGATATCATACTTTGATACACGAACTTACATACAGAAGAAACAATAAGAATATTCACGTTTACGGATACAAAGAAGAGGGAACCATCACGACGCCGTTCGATATGCGCGTTCAGAACGAAGTCGATAGATTCAACCTCGTAAAGAACGTGATTCAGTATCTGCCGCAGCTTGGTAATCGCGGATCACACCTCATCCAAATCATGAACGATAAACTCGTGGAGCATAAGCAGTATATACACGAATATGGTGTGGACATGCCTGAGGTTTCCGAGTGGGTATGGCGTGCAAAAGGCGTAAAGAAGAATTAGTTGTTTCAATAGGGACGGTTATATTTGAAAACAGGCCTCCCAATAAAAACTCGAGGAGATTTTGATAATGAGTAAAGAAAGACTTGTTGGAACAGTTTCGAGAGGGATACGCTGCCCGATTATCAGGGAAGGCGATGACCTTGTAAGCATAGTTACGGACAGTGTCATCGCGGCTTCCGAAAACGAAGAATGGGGATTCAATTTCCACGATAGAGACATCGTTGCCATTACCGAGTCAGTAGTTGCGAGAGCACAGGGAAACTATGCAACAGTTGATGATATAGCAAAAGACGTAGATGCCAAGCTCGGAGTAAAGAGCGGCGGAGACGGAACAATCGGAGTTATTCTTCCGATACTATCACGTAACCGTTTTGCGATTTGCCTTCGCGGAATAGCAAAGGGCGCAAAGAAGATTGTTCTTCAACTTAGCTATCCGTCGGACGAAGTGGGAAATGAACTGGTGAGTCTAGATGCGCTTGACGAAGCGGGAGTCGATCCTTATTCGGATGTCCTTTCGCTCGAGAAGTACAGAGAACTATTCGGTTCAAATCCGCATCCCTTCACGGGAGTTGATTATGTATCTTACTACGGTGATTTGATTAAGGAAGCCGGCGCAGATGTAGAAATCATATTTGCAAATCATGCAACCGCGATTCTGGATTATACCAAGAGAGTTCTCACATGCGACATTCATACGCGTGCACGTTCCAAGAGGCTGCTCGCTGCCGCGGGTGCAGAGGTCGTCTTGGGGCTCGACGATATTCTTAATGCACCGCTTGAGAGAGCAGACGGATCAAAGAGCGGATTCAATGCTCAGTATGGACTACTCGGTTCAAACAAATCCACGGAAGATGTAGTGAAACTCTTCCCGCACGATGCAAGTTCGCTCGTAAACGAGATAGCAAAAAAACTGCTCGTTGCAACAGGAAAGAAAATAGAAGTTATGGTTTACGGCGACGGTGCGTTCAAGGATCCGCAGGGGAAGATTTGGGAGCTTGCCGATCCGGTTGTTTCTCCTGCGCATACTGATGGTCTCAAGGGAACTCCTAATGAATTAAAACTTAAGTATCTTGCGGACAATGACTTTGCTCATCTATCCGGAGAGGAGCTTAAGGCTGCGATTTCAGAGAGCATCAAGAGTAAGGATTCCGACCTTGTTGGAAATATGGCATCGGAAGGAACGACACCGAGACAGCTTACGGACCTCATTGGTTCGCTCTGCGACCTAACGAGCGGGTCAGGCGACAAGGGAACACCTATAGTATTCATTCAAGGGTACTTTGATAACTATACGAACTAGGAGGTTTTATGGTTTACGATAGAAGACCTAATGATTTTGAAAGAATCACAACGCCCGAGCTTGCGCAGAAGTTTATCGATGAACAGATTGATGCCGTGCGCGAGCAAGTAGGGGACAAGAAGGTTCTACTTGCGCTTTCGGGCGGCGTTGACAGTTCGGTTGTTGCGGCGCTTCTGATAAAAGCAATTGGCGAACAGCTGACCTGCGTTCACGTTAATCACGGACTCCTAAGGAAGGGCGAGCCCGAGCAGGTTATCAAAGTGTTCGGAGACGAACTCGGTGCAAATCTAATCTATGTCGATGCGACGGATAGATTTTTGGATAAGCTTGCGGGTGTTTCCGATCCTGAAGAAAAGCGCAAGATAATCGGAAACGAATTCATAGAAGTTTTTGCGGACGAGGCTCGTAAACTCGAGGGAGTTGAGTTCCTTGCGCAGGGTACAATCTGGCCGGACATTCTCGAAAGCGAAGACGGAATAAAGTCGCACCATAATGCGGGCGGACTTCCGGAGGATCTAAAGTTCGAACTTGTCGAACCCGTTAAGATTCTCTTTAAGGATGAGGTTAGAGAAGTAGGACGCGTGCTTGGGCTTCCTGACAATATGGTTGACCGTCAACCGTTCCCGGGACCGGGACTCGGCGTCAGATGCCCGGGCGCAATCACGCGTGACAGACTTGAAGCAGTAAGAGAAGCCGATGCGATTCTTCGTGAGGAATTTGCAAAGGCGGGCCTTGAGGGAAAAGTATGGCAGTACTTCACAGTCGTTCCTGATTTCAAATCTACAGGAATAACAGACGGAAAGAGAACATTCGAATGGCCATGCATAATTAGGGCGATAAATACTACCGATGTTGTGGAGGTGACAGTAGAGCATCTGGCACCGGAACTAATCGATAGACTCGTGTCTAGGATAACGACTGAGGTTCCGGGGATTAACCGCGTGCTTTACGACTATACACCAAAGCCACCGGCAACTGTCGAGTACGAATAAAGCGCAGGAGGCTTTTAATGGGCACAAATACTTGGAAATTTAGTGAACTAAAAGTTCCAAGACCGAGCCTCGATATGATTGAGGAGCTTTATAAGGACGCTATCGAAAGGGTCGAGAATGCCACTAACGGGGATGATGTTTTGGAAGTGGTATTTGAAACGAATCTTTTGGTTTGCCGAATAAGGGAAATGTTTGAAATATTCAGCCTGCGCTATGCCATGGACACAACGAATGAGCGCTATGAACAGGATCATGCATGGGCAGGCGAGAACCAAATGGTTTTTGACAAGTTGGAGACGGATTTCAAGTCTGCTGTTTATGACAGCCCATACAAGGATGAATTGGAAGAACAAATCGGGCATATGTATTTTGTCAAAACCGAGATCAAAAGGAAGACTATATGCGCGGAGATTGTGCCCTTAAGACAGCATGAAGAAGAACTGGTTGCTGAGTATGACAATATCTTATTCGAAAGCAAGAAAACTGTTGACGGAAAAGAGTGCTCAATCATAGAACTTCAGGATTTGTTTTCGCACGAAGACAGAGCTATCAGAAAAGAAGCATTCAAGGCCTTTTCGGAGATATTGAGTGAGAACGAAGAGGGACTCGAGAAGGTTTGGGATGAACTCATCAAGGTGAGGACAGAGATTGCAAATGTTCTCGGATACGATAGCTATGTTCCGGTGGGTTATTTGGAAAGAGAGAGACTTGATTACGGTAGAGAGGAAGTGGCCAAGTTCAGGGAGCAAGTCGCGAAGGAGATAGTTCCATTCTGCACCAAGCTTTACGAGGCCCAGGCCAAGAGGCTTGGATTGGATGAGGTAATGGTTTATGACGAGGGCATTATCTTCCCCGAAGGGAACGCAAAGCCTGTTGGCAATCCCGAAGAGATGATGGCTCAGGTCATAAAAATGCTTCGCGAGATGAGCCCTGAAACTGATGAGTTCATCAGCTATGTTTTGGATCACGAGCTCATAGATTATAAACCGAGACCGGAGAAGGCACTCAGGGAGTTCTACACATTCCTGCCGTACCATAAAGCCCCGTTTATGTTTGAGCATTTTAACGGAAAGGCAGAGGATGTACAGTATCTGTCCGAGAGTTTGGGGCATGCATTCGCCGCATATAGGGCATCGCGAAAGCAGCCTTTGGATGAGTACTATTATCCTTCATCCGACATCGGCGAGATAAACGCCATGACCATGATTCAGTTTGTCAACAAATACGCCGACAGATTGTTTGGCGATGAAACGTGGAAATATGAATTCGGAAATCTTCAGTACTTCATGACGTTCATCCCGTTTGGTGTCGCTGTGGATGAATTCCAGCATATCTGCTATGACAATCCTGATCTTACGCCAAAGGAAAGGACTAACGAATGGCATAAGCTTGAGGAGAAATATATGCCGTGGAGAAAGTATGACGATGACGACGAGTTCATGCGTCGCGGCGGGTACTGGTACCACAAATTCCACTTCTTCTATGCGCCGTTATATTATATCGAGTACGTTTTGGCTACAGTAAATGCCATGGAGATGTACAGAAAGTATATCGAGCATCCGGGAATAGCCTGGAAGGAATATCTTGAGCTAATCGACGTAGGCGAAAGCAAGGGATACCTTGAAATACTGAAGCAGGCTAACCTAACACCTGCATATGAAGAAGGAGCCGTAAGGAAATCCATAGGCTACGTAAAAGCGTTCTTGGAAGAGCATATAAAAGAGGTCTTTGATGACGAAGAAGAGGAAGAAGAGGCATAATCGCATAAGATTGAGAATCATCATTTCTTTTTTTGCACTTGCGATTGTGTTCTTTCTTATGCTTGGGATCAAGGGTTTTTTTAATGTGGACAAGGCGCAAACGGGAGCTTCCGACGACCAGCAATCGGGCGCTTCCGGCGACCAGCAATCGGGAGCGGCAGGGCAGGCGCAAAGCGGGGGTAATGAAGGTCTAAGCGAAGTTGAATCGTCATACAAGCCGCTATTGGACAAAACGTATTCGGATATCGGCGGAGATGAAGCGTTAAATGCTTTGAATGGATACGGATACTGGGATTCGATTCCGGATGTCGGCTTTGGTGTATGCACAGGCTATGTTGGATGGGCGATGGTAAATGTCTATGGTGTGCCGGACTATCCTCATTCGGTGAGTACGGTAGATAACAGGAACGGTGGTGAATGGGTTGATGCGCATAGAATGTGGCTAATGGAGCATGCGGCATTTATTGGTTGCGCAACAACAGAGAATGGAACGGTTACCTATCATGGCGGAAGCTACATGCCCGGAGACATCATTATTTTCAACAATCAAAGGGATTGTGACGAAGGAGAATTGGTCCAGAGCACATCGAATCCAAGTTCGGATTATTGGGGGAGATATGGAGAGGCATTCTTTACCCACGTGGCGATAGTCGGTGCAGACAATACACTGTATGAGGAAAACTTGGAGGAGCATGAATTCTGGGAGGCAGGTGGGACACTGCCTGAAGGACAGTACAATATGCATCACAATACGGGATCGCTGGGAGGAATTCGCTTGGCGCTCTCTCCTGAACAGTTCATAACGCGTGACGTGCCGGATGACAATATGGACTACTCGAGGTCATATGAGGTATATAGGGTGCTAAAGATGGATAATATAGCACAGAAAAATGATAATGGTTATTAAAAAATCCCATATACATTGATTATGCTACGTATATTGTGGTATAAATGAGATATCGGAGGTAGAATCATGAGAAATATAGTAACTTATGAGACCCAGCACGGAAGTGCCAAGAGGCTCGCAAATATAATAGCGGAGAAGCTTGATGCGCTGTGCATTAATGTGGATACGCCGTTCCAAGCAGAGGACGAAACAACATATGACAATCTGGTGCTCGTATTTGGTTTCCGCGGACCTTATACCGCGCAGCTTACAAAGCTCTTTGTCGAAAAGATGAAGGGTAAGCTTAATTACAAGAATCTGATCGTGGTCGGTGAAGGACTCTTCTCGGAAAAGGAATTTCCGTCTGTTGCAGAAGGTATCAAGAATATGGCGGAGCCATATAGCTTCAATTCTTTCTTCATGAAGGGTCAGTTAAGAGTTGCTACGCTCACACCTGAAGAGCAGGCGCTTCTCGGAAAGTTCAGCGAACTCACCGGGATGCAGATTACGGATATGGGTGAATTCAGTGAAGACGATGCGAACAAGATTGCGGACAACATAGTAAATCTTTTGAACGAACTTCCTGTACCGGAAGATCCGAATGCTGGTAAGACCAGATGGATATGCACCGTCTGCGGATATGTTCACACGGGTGACGAGCCACCCGAAAAATGCCCGACATGCGGACAGCCAGCGAGCGTGTTCAAGAAAATGTAGCCGGAGAATAATGATCAAATCGTCAATCAAAAAACGTACATACCAAGCGATATACAGGCTGCTTAACAGGGTGTCGCCGCTCGATTCTGATTGCGGAACGCTCTGCGGGGCGGCTTGTTGTACTTCTGAGAGAAATCCTGCAGCAAACGGAATAGATTGTGAGGGTATAAATAACGGCGATGCGATGGAAGTTGCGATGAGCGAGGAAATGGGCATCTACCTTCTTCCCGGCGAGGACAAGATTCACGACAAGAAAGATTCGTGGCTAACATGGTCTTCGGAGGATACGGAAGACTACGACTTTCCTAAGTCGTGGAAGGGAAAAGTCTATTTTGTTCAGTGCAAAGGGCCGTCGAACTGCAAGCGCGAATTAAGACCGATGCAGTGCCGCACATTTCCGCTTGCGCCGCATATTGACGAGGCGGGGAAACTAAGTTTGGTTTATAATGATATAGATTTGCCGTATAGGTGTCCTTTGATAGATGAGGAAATGCCGCTTAACGACAGTTTTGTTCAGGCGACGTTTACGGTTTGGAAGCATCTAATTGATGATCCGCTAATTTATGATTTGGTTAAGATGGATTCGGAACTGAGAGAAGATGCGCTTGCGGAACTTTTGGATAAGCTCGGAGGATGATTATGACTTACGAGAGCGAAAGACTGACATTTAGACCTTGGACTATGGACGATGCAGAGGAATGCTTTCAGCTTTCTTCTGATGAACTAGTTGGTCCTATGTGCGGATGGATGCCGCATAAGACAATAGATGAGACCATAGATATTCTTGAAAATGTTTTGATTAATGACCACACTTTTTGCATCATTGAAAAGTCGACAGGAAAAATCATTGGCAATATGGGAATAGACTTTGTTCACCGTGTAGACGAGAAGGGAAACATAGTCCATGTTGAGGATCAGCGCGAACTAGGATTCTGGCTCGGGCAGCCTCATTGGAACAAAGGATTCATGACAGAGGCTGTCAAGGCAACGATAGACTACTGCTTTGACGAGCTCGGTATGACTGAACTTAAATGCGGTCACTTTGATGACAATCATGCGTCCGCTCGCGTACAGGAAAAATGCGGTTTTAAATACGAGAAGACAGCAGAACGGTATTGGGAAAGACTGCAGAAGAATGTTGTTTTGATAGATAATTATTTGACAAAAGATATGAGACAGAAGAGAAAACCTATGATTGGAGTGCAGGCTTTGGTCGATGAGAAACGCGACAGCTATTGGATGCTCCCGGGATATTTTGACGGAATAACGGAAGCGGGCGGCATACCGATCATGCTTCCTTTGACGTCGGATGAGGACGAAATCAAGCAGCTCGTGAACACATTTGACGGATTCATATTTACGGGCGGTCATGATGTAGGACCCGAGGTTTACGGAATGACGGACGAGACCGGAAATGTCGAGCCATGCAAAGATAGAGACGATATGGAGGTTATTCTGCTTAGGGAAATCATGAAGGTGGATAAGCCGGTGCTGGGAATCTGCAGAGGGCTTCAATTTATAAATGCTGCTCTTGGCGGAGATCTCTATCAGGATATTCCGATGCGGTTCCCGTCCGATGTGAATCATCGTCAGCCTGCACCATATGATGAACCGATTCATTCGGTTAAGCTTGAAGAGGGAAGTTGGCTTGCCAGTATTACCGGCGAAGAGGAGATAATGGTGAACAGCTGTCACCATCAGGGAATAAAGAATCTTGCGGAATGCCTAAGCGTTTCGGCAAAGGCCGATGACGGACTAGTGGAAGCGGTTGAAATGCCAGGCAAAAAATACCTAAAGGCAGTTCAGTGGCATCCTGAGTTCATGCATAAGAAGGATGCAATCAGCAGAGAGATTTTCAAGGATTTCGTTGATGCTTGCCGCTAAATACTCGAGTAAATGCTAAATACTCGAGTAAATATAGTGAGAATAAACCGTTTAGTGAAAAGACAAATCAAAAGACGCGTGCTGTGGTGGCAGGCGTCTTTATTTGGTGTTATTAATTGCTTTAATGATTATATATGCGCTCTTGTTAAATCTGTCCGTTTGTAGATTACAAGGAAGGCGAGTGACGACATCAGCCATGTCGCCGGATAAATCCAGTGGGTGAGGGACAAGCTGTTTGCAATAGGACCTAGAACCGCGATAATAACGATTCGGATTACGCACCAACAGATTAGGAATACCATGAGCGCCGTAGTTGGCTTTCCGGTTCCTCTTAGGACTGCGGCCATAATATGAGTGAATCCGCATAGTGCAAAGAACATTGAAACGATGTGCGCGCGCTCCGTTCCGTAGGCTATCACTTCCGGATGTGTATCGAATAGCGAAATTAATTGCGGAGCAAATACCATCATTATTGCGCCAAGTACAAGGCATGATGCTGTGACGCAGAGGAGTCCAAATCGGATTCCTTTTTTGATGCGGTCATATTCCTGCGCGCCGAGGTTTTGTCCGACAAAGGTTGTAATAGCCATTCCAAAGCTCGTGATAGGAATGAATATAAAACCTTCTATCTTTCCGTAGGCGCCTATACCCGCCATTGCGAACTCACCGAATGTATTTATGTAAGACTGAATGACAACGTTAGAAAGGGACATAACGGAGTTCTGAAGTCCTGAGGGAAGTCCATACTGAATTATTTTCTTTGTCATTACTTTATCGAGTTTAATATTCTTAAGTTCAATCTTATAATCCGCTTCTATCTTGCTAAGTCGCTTAAAGGCGAGCACGGCAGAGAATAACTGCGAAACTGCAGTTGCAAATGCCGCTGCACCAACGCCAAATCCTAAACCTGCAATCAAGACCACATCAAGTATTACATTTAAAACTGAAGAGATTATCAGGTAGTAGAGTGGGTGCTTGGAATCGCCGGCGGCTCTAAGAATTCCCATAAAGGTATTGTACATAACAAAGCCAAAGGAACCCGCAAAGTAGATTCTAAAATACGTGATGGAATTGGGGAGCACCGACTCAGGCGTATTCATAATCCTTAAAACAGGTGCCGCGAACACGATCCCTATAGTTGTGAGAATCACCGAGGATACGATTCCGAGCGCAATAGTTGAATGAACCGCACGTGAAACCTGATCCTTGGCTTTGGCACCGACAAAGTTTGAAATAACCACACCTGCGCCCATGGATATACCGGCGAAAAGGCCTACGGTAAGGAAAATAAGATTGCCGGAACTTGAGACTGCAGCAAGCGCATTATGTCCCAGGAAGTTTCCGACAATTATCGAGTCTGCGGTATTATACAGTTGTTGAAAAAGGTTGCCGAGGAAGATGTTAAGAGTAAAGAAAATGAGTTTTCGTCTAATAGATCCTTCGGTCAACAGATTTTTATTATCCATAAGTATATATCTTACAAACAGGGGCATCGGGAAGCCCACAATGGTATTTTTGGACCACTTGTGATTCTACCACAAAAATATATAGAAAAAAAGCGATTTTACTGATTTTGGGCACATAATCACCGCAAAAAACTTGATTATAAATCCCCAAAAATGCTTTATTTTAATAGAGTACATATGGTATTATATTGGTGTGTGCACATTTTACGTTTTTTTGTAGTGCGCACATATTAGGAATTAGGAACAGAATGGGTAAGTTATCTAAGTTATTAAAGGAAATAAAGCCTTATATATTTGTCTTGCCGTCACTCATGGCCTTGGGCGTGCTTTATTTTGCTTTGCCTTATGTTAATGTTGATTCTCCCGCCCTTCCAAACGACACGCCTGCAGTCTACGAGCAGGCACCCGATGAAGTCACTAATACAGAAGCAGAAGAACCGGATAAAACCACTGAAACAGAAGAGCCTGAAATAATCAAGGAAACAATACAGGAAGCGAATCCGTCGACAAATGAATCCAATGCAAGTGTTCAGAGTCAGTATGCACAGGTTGAGGAAAGATCCGAAGCGCCTAATGTACCGCAGACGAGTGATGAGAAGAAGGAATCAGCTTATGAGGAGAAGCCGACGCAGCCTGTAGTTCCTATTGAGCCACAGCAGCCAGCACAGCCTGCTGAGCCACAGCAATCGGAGACTCCTGCTGAGCCACAGCAACCGGAGAAGCCTGATGAACCACAACAGCCGGAGAAGCCTGTAGAACCACAGCAGCCAGCACAGCCTGTTGAACCACAGCAGCCGGAGAAGCCTGTAGAACCAGAGACTCCTGTTAAGCCGCAGCAACCTGTAGAACCACAGCAGCCAGCACAGCCTGTAGAACCACAGCAGTCGGAGCAGTCTGTAGAACCAGAGACTCCTGTTAAGCCGCAGCAACCTGTAGAACCGCAGCAGACGGAGAAGCCTGTAGAACCACAGCAGCCAACACAGCCTGCTGAGTCGCAGCAGCCTTTAGAACCGCAACAGCCAGCACAGACTGTAGAACCGAAGCAGCCGGAGAAGCCTATAGAACCAGAGACTCCTGCTGAGCCGCAGCAACCTGCAGAACCGCAGCAAGCAGATAAACCAGAAGAACCTGAAACTCCTGTTGAGCCGCAGCATGAAGAACAGGAAATGCCACCAGGTTCCGGATGGGAATGGAATCAGGAATGGACCGATGGAAACTGGAACGGCTCCTGGAATGGTGGGACATGGAACAGCGGAGACTGGAACGGTGGCGAATGGTCATGGGGCGGTGTTCAGTGGGAAAATCTTGATTGGTGGAAGTGGCTTTATGATATTGGATGGTTGAATGAGGATAATCCCCTTTGGGATCATCCGATGAACCCATACAATGTTACCGAGCCGGAAGAACATGGTGAACCGAGCGAGCCTGAAGAACCATCGGAACCGAGCGAGCCTGAAGAACTTGGCGGAGAAATAATTGTTCCTGAGCCAGGTGATGAACCGGAGCCGAGTGAACCAACACTCGATGAACCGACCCCGGGTGATGAACCGACACTTCCGGAGACCGGTGGTGACGAAAGCGGCGACGAGACTACGGTTGAACCGACAGAACCACCTAAGTGGAAATAGCAAATGGGACACACATTTTACTTTGATTTTGAACCCGTTCTGATGGAATGGGTACAGAATATGCTTGGTACTATAGGGGTGCAGATTGCATCCCTATTTACTATGCTAGGGGAGGAGCTCGTCATAATTGCCATCCTGGGATTTCTATATTGGTGCTACGACAAGGAGTTTGCAAAAGTCATCGGAACAAATATAGTCGTTGCACTAGTACTTAATCCTCTCATCAAAAACATAGTAATCAGGAGACGTCCATATTTTGATCACGAAGGAATTAAATGCCTCAAGGCAGTAGATTCAGACGCGGATATCTACGACATCGCTGCGCAGGGTTATTCGTTTCCGAGCGGGCATTCGACAAATTCTGCAGTCGTATACTGGTCACTTCTCAAAAGGAAATATGAGGGGGGATTCAGAGCGCTAAAGCCAATACTAATAATACTTCCTATACTTATAGGTCTTTCCAGAATTGCTATCGGAGTGCATTATCCGACTGACGTGCTTGCGGGATGGGCGCTCGGAGGAGCAATAATTATTCTTCTTAATGCGCTTGGAAGAATGATAGAAAAGCGCGGGACTCTCCATCTCGCAATCTTCCTAATTTCACTTGTCGGAGTTTTATACTGCAGGACATCGGACTATTTCACTTCGCTTGGAGTGATGGCCGGGTTCTTTCTTGCCATTCCTTTTGAGGAACGATTCGTGAATTTCGAGCCAACGAGGAAACCGCTTTTAATCGTGCTAAGGCTCGTGGGAGGCATCGCGATTTACTTTGCGCTAAACACTCTTCTAAAGCTTCCGTTTGACGCGGCTTTCCTTGCATCATCGGTGCTCCCAGCATTTCTAATAAGGAGCCTTAGATACACGATTATTCTGTTCATCATAGTAGGCATATATCCACTCGCATTCGGTCGAATCAAAATCAAATAAATGATATAGCGTGACTGCGGGATAGCTTTCTGAAAACTATTTCCCGCAGGAATGGTAACAATTACACGAAATAAAAGCAGAACCTCTGTGAGGTTGGCAGCGGGTCGAAGACCTTCGATGCAACCCTCCAGAGGTTCAATTTTATTGAAGTATGTAATTGTCCATTCCGAGGACTTAGTTTCAGAAAGCTATTTTGCAGTCATTAAGCAGTGTCGCGTTATTTGATTGTCGGTGTCCAGTAGTCCTCGCCGTAGATGTCCGTGAAGCGATAGGTGATATACACGTCGTCGCCGAGTTCAGTATTGCTGATGACCATTTCGGCCTGACTTCTTACGACATATTGATCTCCAATCATATAGCTGGCCTGGAATTTTCCGTCGTATCCATAGTAGTCGCAGACAAAGTCTATCTTGTCGCCTGGAACGAGCTCTTCTGAGGTCTTTGCTATCACTTCGGTTACGTCGGTTGCATATCCGTATTGGAATCCTGCGACGTACCCATTTGGATTCTCGGCATCGAATACGATGATGAGGTCTGCCATATCTCCATTGAGGAGGACCGGCACTCTACCGATGATTGCATAATCGTCATCGGAATTATCGTATGTAGTCATGTGGTAGTAGGCGACAGGTTGTCCGTCTATGGAAACCCAGCTATGGTCCAGTACCGGAACGAGGTTTCCGTCATTATCAAAGTCGTAGAGGTTATCTGTTCCGAGATCAAAGTATCCTTCGCCGTCGTCATAGAACATAGCCATATCGACTCTGTTTATTAACTCCCATTTCTCTTCGGGAAGAATTATTGCAAGGTTTCCTTCGCTGTTCGTCTGCCAGATAAAATCCTCAGGGTCCAGGATATTCGCGTGGATAAAGCTAGCAACCTTGCTGACATCCATTGGATTCTCGCTTAGGAATCGGGAGTTCTCTGCCGTGAGGCCACTGATTCCAAGGGAACTAAAGTCTGTAAACCTTCCGCCCAAGAGCTGCGAGAGGAGCTCTTCCATAAGCTGCTGCGAAAGGTTGCTTCCGTAGCCGCTTCCGCCTCCCGATGAACCGCCCCAAGTCGAGGTGCTTCCGGAATAATCGGATGACCATGTTCCGTCGCCGCCTCCGTTAAGGAGCGTCCAGAACGGATCGTAGGAGCCGCCGGAAGATGCTTGTCCGCCGACCTGCATCTGAGCGAATTTCTGGATGCAGGCGGTGTAGCTATCCGTAAGTCCAATCGACTTATATGTCGATGAAATCGTGTCGACGCTCTTAAGTGACCTGTAAGGGAAATAAATTGATAGTCCATATGCGTTGTTAAGTCCCTTCGCTGTGCGGTTATATTTAACGGCATCAACGATTGTCTGCGCGAGCTCTTTGCTGCTATTTGTGTCAAGGAGAGCAGCAAAGTGCACGAGGTCAACCTGATCTATTTTGTTGCTTGATGCAAATTCGTGGCTGCTCGCTCTTGCCTTGGCTATGGTCTTATATCTTCCGTCTTCTATCATCGTGCTTAACTCTTCTGAAAAAGCAGCGAGTTTATCAGGGAGTGTGTATGCGAGTTCCGCAAGATCAACTATGGAAAGCGTCGTTTCTTGTCCCGGGCAGTATCTTGCACACTGAGATGTGAAGTCATCAATCAGAACCTTTGCCATATCGACAGTTGGGATTGAGGAGTTCTGAGATACTGCATCAAGCCAGGTGGTGTAATACCAACCGATTCCCGGCTCAACTTCTTCACTTGCAATCATATAGTCTGCATAGTCGGAACAGACGAGGGCGGTTTCGGCAGTCGCCATAAGGCATGCGTCAAAACCAATGAAATCAAAGTACACACCTGCATTTGAAAGCGCATGATGAATCTCGTCGAGAGTCATAGAGCCTTGTCCCGGATACTTTTCATCATAGCCGTAGCCCTGAACAGAACCGGCACCATGATCCCAGAATATGAGGGCTTTTCTGTTTGCGGGATAGTTCTGCGCAGACCATTTGATAAACGCTTCGAGGTTATCAGGGTCTACCATCGTTGCAGTTCCTGCATTGCTGCTTACTCTGCTTAATCCCTGAGAGGAGATTTCATAGATTTCGTTTACGGAGCTGCTCATTACGTCGTTCTGCCAGCTTCTGCAACCACCGGTCATGATGACGATTTTGACTTTGTCAGAAAGCTTGGCTGCGAGCATTTCCTGAAGGTCTCTCGTTGCCATCGCTGATTTGGACTCAAGATCTGTTCCGCAAAGGTAAATATAGATGGCCATTTCGTCCTGACCATCACCGCGAATTGTCGTGAACTTTTCTCTCGCACCGCTTGCAACTTCAGTCGTAAGGACACCGTTGTTAGTGGTTTGAGCCCAGCCCGAAGACACGCCGGACGCAGCGGCGATGGAATTTACTGTTGCGGCGCTGGCACCGAAGGTTGCGGTTGTTGTGTTGCCGCTGTTACTGGAATTACCGCTGTTTCCGGAGTTATTTCCGGAACTGTTGTTTCCGCTTCCGCTATTTCCTGAATTGCCGCTGTTCCCATTGCTTCCTGAATTGCCGCTGTTAGTTGCCGTCTCAGTAGTTGTCGCATTTCCTGAATTGGCACCTTGGTTAGTTGTTCCGAAGAAGCCCATGGAGTTCAAGAGGAAGTAAGCCAGAACAAAGAGAATAAGGAGTATTAGCAATGTCTTTAGCAGGCTTCCGCTTCCGCGCTTCTGAGTGTTTCTACCATAGTAGCCGGCGTTATTCGTTCCTTGGTTTGAGCCGGCGCTTCCGAAAGGGCTAGGCTGGTTCTGTTGAGGCTTCTGTTGAGCTTGCTGCTGCTCAATATACTGCTGAAACTGCTGAACGATGTCTCGATCCTGCTGATTTGCAGGGCGGTTCTGCTGCCCCTGATGGGGTTTCTGGAATCCCTGCCTCACTTGCTGCTCAACCTTTTCCTGTGCGGCGTGAATATCATTCTTTACTCCGGTTGCGGTTTCCTTTGCTGCTTCCTTGATCTCGTCAAAAACATTTCCGGAACCCACAGGACCGTTACCGGTGGCTTCACGTTTTTTGATACCTTTGCCTTCTCCGGTATTATTCTGTTCTCTTGAACGTGGGCGCTTGTCTGCCATTTGAACTTTCCTTTCTTTCCTTCTGAGTACAATCCTAAATCAACTCTCTATAGTGCCGGCCGCAAGGGCCGAGTATCTCATAGCACAAAATACCTGTACCTATATATAATACAACAAAATGCAATGTAAATGTAAAGAAATATGGTAAACTAATGTATAATCGAAAGTGGAAGAAACAGGCCATTTTTTTAGTAGATGGGTAACAATTAACAGTAATCAGGCATGAAAATCAAGGTCAAAGAAAAAAGCTACGATAAGGTAATGGCAATGGCGCCTTTCAAGAACAGAAGACCTGAGCCGCAAGGCGCTATTTGGCGTAAAATCATCAAAATAGCGGCTGCAAAAGACATAAAAAAGGTCAGTTTCGAGCTGCGAAGAATAGGGATGGAGAGCCTTGGTGGCGAACCCTGTCTCTATCTTATGAATCACAGCAGCTTTATAGACCTCGAAATTGCGGGGACAATTATATATCCATGTCCATATCATATAGTTTGCACTTTGGACGGATTTGTCGGAAAAGAATGGTTAATGAGAAAAATCGGATGCATCCCTACCAGAAAGTTCATGCTGGATACATCGCTCGTACGCGACTTGATTTATACGGCAAAGGAGTTAAGGGAGTCTATTCTCCTTTATCCTGAGGCAAGTTATACATTTGACGGAACTGCGACACCGCTCCCCGAGAGTATCGGTAAGCTTGTGAAGATGCTCGATATTCCCGTCGTCATGATAAGAACCTACGGCGCATTTGCGCGCGATCCACTGTACAACGGGCTGCAAATTAGAGACGTGAAAGTCAGTGCAGACATGAAGTATCTTTTGTCAAGGGAAGACATCGAAGAAAAATCGGTCGCAGAGATAAACGATATACTCGCGGGCGAGTTTACATTTGATAATTTTGCATGGCAAAAGGAAGAGGGCGTCGTAATCGACGAGCCGTTCAGAGCTGATTATCTTGAGCGTGTTTTGTATAAATGCCCGTGCTGCATGACGGAAGGCGAGATGGAAGGAAAAGGTACAGTGCTAAGATGCAAGTCTTGTGGGGCTGCATTTGAGTTAACCGAGCTTGGAGACTTGAGACCCATTGAACTTGATTTGGTGGCTGCGACAAAAACTGCAGATCTCATTGGTAAACAGTTTGACGAAGTCTTTTCGAGTGTGCCGAATTGGTACGCATGGGAGCGTGCGGAAGTAAGACAAGAAATTGAAGATGGAACATATAGAATGGAGTTCCCGGTTGATATAATAGCTCTCGTAAATACCGATGCGGTTTACAGGATAGGTGAAGGTGTTCTTACGCATGACGTAAGCGGATTTCATCTTGCTGGGTGCGGAGGCGCGCTTGATTATAGGCAGGAGCCTTCGGCATCGTACAGTCTTTACTCGGATTACTTCTGGTACGAACTTGGTGACATGATTTCAATTGGCACGCCGAGGATTCAGTATTACTGTTTTCCAAAGACGGTCGGCGCCAACGTGGCAAAGGCAAGACTTGCGACGGAGGAATTGTATAAATTGAGAAAATAAGTGCGTGCACAATATAGACTGTAGGATCTATGCCTGTATGTCTTATATTGCGGGACAGTGCTTATTGAAGGATGAAATATGCGGATAGGTTTTTATACTCTTGGATGCAAAGTTAATCAATATGAGACCGAGGCCATGAAGGAAAAATTCATGGCGGCAGGACACGAGGTTGTCGGAAGTATCGGTGAAGAGCAGGGGGCAGATGTTGATAGTGACGGTGATGCGAGTGATACGGCAAAGGAGGCGATAAAGGGGTCGGAGAGCGAAGACTCTCTTTTGATGCCCGCGGACGCATATATCATAAACACCTGCACGGTCACAAATATGGCGGATAGAAAGTCACGCCAATTCATTCGTCGTGCCAAGAAACTGAATCCTGATTCCGTAATTGCCGTCGTCGGTTGCTACGCGCAGGTAGATCCCGATGCGGTATCAAAGATAGAAGGCGTCGACATAATTCTTGGTACGAACGAGAAGAGCAATATTCTCGAGGCAGTTGAAAAAAGAATTGCAGACAAGCTTGCGAGATTAAATCCAGAAAACAATTTCGATGCTGACGATTCGATATATCAGGATAGTTCCGCGCCTTTTATAGACGTCATTTCGAGGAGCGAGCTATACGAATATAAATCCGACGGCATAATAACCGCTATGGAATCGAGAACCAGAGCATATATCAAAATCCAAGAGGGGTGCGACAGATTCTGCAGCTACTGCATTATCCCTATTGCGAGAGGACCGGTTAGAAGCAGGTCAGAAGAAGAGATAATCGAAGAGGCGAAAGGACTAGTAGGCTCAGGCTTCAAAGAGATAGTTCTAACCGGAATTAATACTGCGCTATACGGACAGGAAACAAGTGCAAGTGATGGTGCGAGAGTACCGCCGATAAGAAGAGTTCTCGACAAACTTTCAGAGATTCCGGGCGACTTTAGAATAAGATTAAGTTCGCTTGAACCAAATGTGATGAAAGCGGAGGACGTTCTTTCGATCGTTGGTGCGGAGAAGCTTTGCAACCACCTTCACCTTTCGATTCAGAGCGGATCAGACAGTATCCTTAAAGCAATGAACAGACACTATACGCGTGAGGAGTATCTTGGCATAGTTAAGGCGCTTAAGAACTTTGATCCGTATTTTGCAATAACCACAGACATAATAGTCGGGTTCCCGGGCGAGACAGATGAGGACTTCCAAGATAGCATGGATCTTGTAAAAACGGCAGGACTCTCAAGGGTGCATGTATTTCCGTATTCTCCAAGGAAGGGGACTGTTGCCGCAGATATGGACAATCAAGTCTCGACAGAAGAGAAAAAGCGAAGAGCAAAACAACTTTCCGATGTCGCTGACGATGTTGCGAGAGAGTTTCACGAAAGTTGCAGGAATGTTACAACGAGAGCGCTGTTCGAGGAAAACAAAGGAGACATTATGACCGGATATACGGATAATTATATCAGGGTATATGTGGATGCCAAAGAAGAATACATTAACAAACTTGTGGATGTTGAACTGCAAGAACTTTATGGCGACGGCATGAAGGCAAAAGTCATTTATAAGGACTGACACGTGGCAGGATACGATAGGTCAAACGATATAAGTGAAAGATGCAGAGGGTAATCGAGTGGCTGATGAATTAATGAAAGAAGAACGAGCCAAACAGCAAGAAGAACAACTTGTAGGGCGAAACGTTTTCACAAACAAGAATTTCGTTCTCTGCTTTTTCGGTGCACTTGTTTCCGAACTCGGTGCGACATTATACAGCTTTGCCGTTGGGTTCTATATCCTTGAAATAAGCGGAAACAATGCATTTCTCCAGGGTGTTTATCTGGCGGTCTGCGCGGTTATGCTACTCATTTTCACGCCGATAGGCGGCGTCTTTGGCGATAGATACAATAAGGCTCGCATTATGTATACGTGCGATTATCTGAAAGGCGCTTTGATTATCGCAGGAGCAGTTTTGATGCTCGCTTTTAAGGATAACACGGCGCACATAATTATTCTTTTCTTCATAGGAATATTCGGAAATATGGTGAGCGGAATTTTCAATCCTGCGGGAAACGCTTTGATACCGAATATCGTGGATGAGGACAGAATTCAACAGGCCAATTCATACTTCTCGGTTAAGAATGCAGTGAACAATATTCTTGGAATAATATTGGCAGGAATTCTGTACACCACAGTTCCGATTATCACTTTGTTCTTGGTAGTTGGAGTATGCTATTTGCTCTCCGGCGTGTCAGAGATGTTTATCAGATATAATCATGTGCCGTCGAAAGAGAAGATGAGTGTTAGACTTGCGCTTTCGGATATGAAGGATGGTATTAATTACCTTAATGTGCATCAGGCCATCAAAGCGATGGTTGTGATAATAGTATTTATAAACTTTTTCATAACGCCTGTTTTTGGAAACTTTATCCCATATTTCATCAAGACAGATGTGGCAACTGCTCCTTCGTATATCTTTGACGGCTTCCTGAAACCGGAGCTTTGGACATCGGTATTCAGCGTCCTGATGGGACTTAGCACCATGATAGGTGCGATAGTCTTAAGCACAAAAAAGCAGGACGACAAGATTGGGCATAAGCTCTCGGTGAGGCTATGTTTAATAGCGGCACTCATGCTACTTACCGCATTTGTTTATTGGATATTTGTTGCTCGTGGAAGGTCTCTTAATGCGTTCCTGATATACTTCTGCATGGCGACGCTCGCAGTTGGACTTTTGATAATACTAATCAATATTCCGGCCAATACAATGTTTATGAGAATTGTGGATAAAGATAAGATCAGCAAGGTGTCGAGCATAATAAGCGTGGCAGCACAAGGGTTAACACCGATTGCGTCGGTGCTGGCTGGGGCGGTGCTCCAATATATAGGGAGCGCGGCGCTGCTCTTTGTCTGCGCAATAGGGTTTTCGATAACGGCCATGTTTGGTTTCTTCAGCAAGAAGATCAAAGAAATATAGAAGGAAGCTGCAGGAATAGGTTTGCAAGAAACTAGATAGAAGTTTGTACGGAAAGAAGTAAGATAGAAGTAAGATAGAAGTAAGATAGAAGGTAAGATAGAAGGTAAGATAGAGGAAGGAGTAAGAAATGGATTGTATTTTTTGCATGATAGCTAATCGCGAGATTCCGTCTAATGTGGCTTATGAGGACGATCAGATGATTTGCTTCCACGATTTGGAGCCACAGGCACCGGTTCACGTGCTCGCGATTCCCAAGAAGCACATCGAGTCCCTGGATGACGTAAAACCGGAGGACGAGGCGCTCCTCGGCCATATGATGGGTAAAATCAAAGAAATTGCGGCTTCTCTCGAGCTTGAGAACGGCTACAGAGTTGTCAGCAACAACGGCGAGGATGCCTTCCAGACCGTAAAACACCTGCATTTCCACATACTTGGAAAGCGCAAGATGACCTGGCCACCGGGCTAAAAATGTTTAAGCTATGGCAAAGCATCAAAAAAGATTGATTCCACAAGTTTTGCGACAAAAACATCGTTTTGCCACAGGTTTGTGACAATTATTCCCAGTATCCTGTGGATTCAGGGCAAAAAGTCGCCTTGCCACAAGTTTTGCGACAAAAACATCGTTTTGCCACAGGAAATAGCAAAGGGATTATTAAATCAGCAGGTATTACTAAAACGTGCTTGCTATGATTAGGAGCAAATTGACCTTGCCTACAAGTTCAAAAGAGGGTATAATACTTCCGTTGCAGTTAAAACTGTTCAACTGCTTAAATTCAAGATGGGCAGGAGGTGATACGGAATATGGCACAGGTAATAGTAAGAGAAAACGAAAGCTTGGAAAGCGCTCTTAAGAGATTTAAGCGTGCATGCGCCAGAGACGGCGTCATGGCTGAGGTCAGAAAGAGAGAGCATTACGAGAAACCAAGCGTAAAGAGAAAGAAAAAATCCGAGGCAGCCAGAAAGAAAGCCAAGAGATACTAGGAGTGATGGATATGACTCTAAAAGAGCAGCTTATGGCGGATTTCAAACAGGCCATGAAGGACAAAGATGAAATCGCCAAGAATACCATCAATCTGGCTCGTGCGGCCATAAAGCAGTACGAGGTGGATAACAGAGAAGAATTGGACGATCAGGGTATCGTTTCCATTCTTCAGAAACAGGTAAAGATGCGCAACGACGCTCTTGCCGATTTTGAAAAAGCAGGAAGAACGGATTTAGCAGATGCATATAAGGCAGAGATCGCCATTTTGGAGAAATATTTGCCTGAGCAGATGGATGCCGAGAGTGTTATGGCCAAGGTTGTGGAAATTGCAGCTGAGCTCGGAATATCCGGCGGCAAAGAAAACATGGGTAAGCTTATGGGTGCCGTTATGGGTAAGCTCAAAGGATTGGCCGACGGCAATGCAGTTCGCGAAGCCGTGACAAAATTCTTGTCATAAATCAAAATACATGGGCGATCGCAGTAGCGGTCGCCTTTTTGTCAAAAATCAGAAGCTGAGAATGACGCAAGTTGAGAAGCTGATTCGACAAGCTGATCAAAAAACTGAAGAACAAACAGATAAATAATACATATAAGTTTTGTAAGCGGGCGATGCCGCAGAAAAGGAAAGCATGACGGGAAAAACCGAATACAATCAGGATTTTTTAAACATTACAATCGATGAAGAAATAGATAGACAGGAGCTCTTTGGAAATCTTGACATCAATCTTTCACTAATCGGAGAGAAAACGGGAGTTGAGATTTTCCAGCGCGACAACGATCTTCTCCTTAGAGGAGAGAACCGCGAACTTGCGGGAAAGATCCTAGAGGAACTCATGGATGTCGTGAGGACGGGCGAACGTCTGGATATTCAAAAAGTGAATTACGTAATCTCTCTCGTTCAGGAGGGACAGTCATACAAGGAAAGCAATATAAGTAAAGATATAATCTGCTTTACGGCCAAGGGTAAGCCGCTAAAGGCCAAGACCATCGGACAGAAGAATTACGTAAATGCCATCAAGAAGCACGATGTCGTCTTTGGTATAGGTCCCGCGGGAACAGGTAAAACATATCTTGCGGTTGCCATGGCGGTAAGCGCATACAAGAACAAAGAGGTCGAGAAGATAATTCTTGCGAGACCTGCGGTTGAAGCGGGTGAAAAGCTTGGATTCCTTCCGGGAGATCTCCAGGATAAGGTTGATCCGTATTTGAGACCGCTTTACGACGCGCTCTACGATGTGCTCGGACGCGACAACGCACTTCGCCTTAAAGAGAAAGAAGTGATAGAAGTCGTTCCGCTCGCATATATGAGAGGACGTACCCTTGATAACTCGTTCATAATTATCGATGAGGCGCAGAATACGACAAGGGAGCAGATGAAGATGTTCTTAACCCGTATGGGCTTTGGTTCCAAAGTGGTTGTAACGGGTGACGTTACTCAGATAGATCTTCCGAGAGGAAAGAAGAGCGGACTCGTAGAAGCGGAGCGCGTTCTAAAGAAAACCGAAGGAATAGAGTTCTGTTATTTGAGAGATGTTGACGTAATCAGGCACGAACTCGTCAAGAGAATCATCAATGCCTACGACAGATATTTCAAGAGTCATCCGGAGGAGAACGAAGAAGAATGAATATAACTTTTTCAAAGAAATGCGGAGTGCAGCCGTCAATCATAAAGGCTATGACCAATGCGGCTGAAATAGTTCTTAAGGAAGAAGGCCTCACAGACGATGAGTTTAATCGCGCCGAGATATCCGTTACGTTTCTGAAGTCCGACAAGATGCAGAAGCTCAATCTTGAGTACAGAGGAAAGGACAAGAGTACCGACGTGCTTTCGTTTCCGATGTACAAGAGCATCGATGACTTCCCCGAGGAAGGCGAACTTGAACTCGGCGATGTCGTGATCAACAAAGAGCAGGCGCAGGTTCAGGCCGAGGAATACGGTCATACGTATAAGCGTGAGATGGTCTATCTCTTTGTTCACAGTATGCTCCATCTTCTCGGCTACGATCACGAGGACAAAGAAGACAAAAAGGCAATGCGAAAAAGAGAAGAAGAGATAATGAAAGAAATAGGGATTGAAAGGTAGAGGAAGTAGAGGATTGCCATGACAGACAAAGAATTGTTTTTGATAGCAAAGGAAGCGCTCGAGAATGCATACGCGCCTTTCTCGCATTTCAGAGTAGGTGCTGCGCTTCTCGCAAAGGACGGAAGAGTGTTCACAGGCTGCAACGTGGAGAACTCTTCCTTTGGCGCAACTATATGCGCAGAGAGAACAGCCTGCACCAAGGCGGTATCCGAAGGCGCCAGAGAATTCAAGAAAATAGCAATCGCATCAGACGGGGGCACCGCATGGCCATGCGGAATATGCAGACAGTTCCTTTATGAGTTCGCACCAGAACTAATTGTGATAACCGGAGAAGACGAAAAGCATCTCGAGAAAGCAAAGTTAAACGAGATACTGCTTCATGGTTTTAGGCTTAACGAAGAACTTGAGCAAGTTCCCCCAGAAAGCATACTGTAATCACTAGCGTTGCTTTAAAGGAACCAGAATGCTTGCAATATACTTGATGGCGTTTAAAACTCATGCCGATAAGAGTAAATTTGAAAATCTATATACACAATATGAAAGATTGTTATTCTCTGTAGCTTTTGGTATTCTCTGTGACTACCATTTGGCTGAGGATGCTGTTAATGATGCGTTTATTAAGATAATTGAGAATATAGACAGGATTGATGAGATCGACAGTCCCCAAACTAAACGGTTCGTCGTTATTGTTATTAAGAATGTGTGCTTTGATATGCTTAGGAAGAAGAAGCGGCATAGTGAAAGGCTAATAGATATAGACGAACCGCAATGGGAATCTGACGATATAGGCATCGCACAGGGGGTCCAAGAAGAATTTTTTCAACGTTTCGAAATGCAGAGGATGAAATGTGCATTTCAAGCTTTGAGGCCGGATTATCAGATAGTACTCTACTATCATGCTGTGCTTGGGGAATCAATTAACAGAGTTGCGGAAATGTTGGGTACTAAACCGGAAACAGCAAAGAAAAGAATATATAGAGCTCGACAGTCTTTAAGAAAAATATTGGAAGAAGATAATGCGCAATAGATTAAATGAAGCGATAATTGAATATTTGGATGATGAGATAGCAGCGTATGCACTTGCTGCTGACGAAACCCCAGGATATAACTTATCGAAAAAGTACTTGCGGAAAAAGCGAACTATTATTCGAGCCGCAGAAGGTCGTGAGACTAAGAAACTTGATAACAAAGAGTATATCCCGCAGAAATCACTTGCGTATATTGTTAAGATTAGGCGAGTGGCTGTACTTGTAGCTGTCTTGATTATGCTCCTGGCAGCAGCTGTAGGTGTTGTGGCTGCAGTTAAGGCGTATATTAGATATAATGTGGATAAGGGAAAAGAATTCTGGCATGTAACCTTTGAAAAAGAAGGATATGACGATTCATTCATATTTGAGTATTTAGAACCAAAGGTTCCAGAAGGATTTGAGGAGACTACCAGAATTAAGGAGGAACGCTTCTTGCTGATTAGGTATAGTAATTCAGATGGTAGTATCATTGAGTATGCGCAGCAGTTACCAGATGGTTTAGATATGTATATTGATAATATAGAGCATGCAAGCGAGATAGAATATATAAACGGTATTGAGGTAATTACCACAGTGGGTTCTGAAGGTAATATGGTGGTTTTTAATGATGAAAGATACCTCTTCGATTTGTCGGGGACGGTGAGTGAGAAAGTGTTGAAAGATATGGCGGTAGAAATAATTCATAGAATTAGGGACTAAGACACTTAAATATATATCAACTAAATATCTCAAAAATGCCTTAAAGGGGGCGGCCAATTTAGC
>JAGAFN010000010.1 GCA_017612585.1 Bacillota bacterium
AGCTCGCACGCGGAAGAACAAGCCTCGTGATAGCGCATAGACTTGCAACCGTGAGAAACGCCGACAGAATAGTTTTGATAGAGAAGGGCAAGGTCGTTGAAGAGGGAAGCCACGATGAACTCATGAAGCTAAACGGAGGCTACGCCAAGCTTTTCAATACGCAGAAGCTGGCGGGGTGAGTGTGGTGCATTCGCTTTGAGAAGTGGCGGGGCCTTCACTTTGTGACAAGAACGCTGACAAGCACGCCGCAAATCTGTGGCAAGCGCACTTTTTTTGTCGCTGCCACATGGCAAGGCAAGTTTTTTCGCCCCTGCCACAGAACAGAGCATCCAAACAACCGCAAATCTGTGGCAAGCGCACTTTTTTTGCCCCTGCCACATGGCAAAGCAAGTTTTTTCGCCCCTGCCACAGAAGTGAGCACCAAAACAGCCGTAAAACTTGACTAAAATAGTCAAGTTTTTGTTGACATGATATCTAAAAGGATATATCATAATATTGCGACAATTCAGCGCGAAAAAGCGATGAATTGAGAATCAATATGTGGGTAAAATTTTTAGGGATAAGATATGTGAACACGAATAGTATTTAAACGGTGTCGCATGTTTTTTTATACATTCAATACATTCAAAAAAGGAAAGCTGGTTTAAGTTAATTTAAGCTAAATTGAATAAAATCAGATCAAACAAAACTAAACCAATTCATAAACAAAACTAATTCAATTGTAGGGAGGTGAATAAGATGAGAACGATTGATACTTTTAAAATTGGAGACAGCGATTCGTTTACCAAGACTGTAACGGAGGCGGACGTTGTTCTTTTTGCGGGTGTTACAGGAGATCTTAATCCGGCACATACTGATGAGGAGTCGGCAAAGAAATCTATGTTTGGTAAGAGAATCGCACATGGTATGCTCTCTGCAGGGTTTATTTCCGCAGTACTCGGAATGAAGATTCCGGGACCGGGTTCGATTTATCTGAGCCAGGAACTTAAATTCGTAAAGCCTGTGTTTATTGGGGATACCGTAACGGCAACGGCAACAGTATCCGAAATAAACCTAGAAAAGAATAGATTGAAACTAGATACGACAGTCACAAATCAAAACGGAGATGTGGTCGTCACAGGAAGTGCGTTGATAATGCCACCAAAGGCTGAGTGATAATAGGAGGAAAAATAAATGAGCACAAAAAATCCATTTGGGGAGTACCAGAAACAGTTCTTTGAACTCTGGAACAAGAATATGAGCAAAGTTCCTGGTATGGAAGCTTATAAGGACATGCTAGATAAGATGCCTGGTATGGATGCTTATAAGGATATGCTTGACAAGATGGCAAGCATGGATGTTTACAAGGAAATGTTCGACAAGCTTCCGGGCATGGACTCTTATAAGGCGATGTTCGACAAGATACCGGGCATGGACGCTTATAAGGAAATGCTCGACAAGATGCCGGGCATGGACGCTTACAAGGAAATGTTCGACAAGCTTCCGGGTATGGACGCTTATAAGGACATGCTCGACAAGATGCCGGATATGAGCAATTACTGGAAAGCATTTACTTCACCGATTCCGGGTATGGACAAGTACTGGAAGTCTTTCTCAGGACTTATGCCTGATGCCGCAAGTTTTGCAAATGTATGGCCGTATAAGATTCCGGGCATGGATACGTTTGCAAAGGTTTTTGATCTTTGGAAAGGAATGGCTGATCCGGAAGCTTTTGCGAAGGATTATCAGAAGAAGTATATGGACCTGATGCAGGACCTATTCAAGGGCATTCTTCCTGAAGGCGCAGGCGAATATATGCAGCGCCCAATCGACTTCATGAACACATGCGTAAATTATTATAAGGCTAATTTTGCACCGCTACTTAAGGTTGACGAAAAGATTCTTAAGAGAGTTGCCCAGGGCGACTTCAAGGCCTATACAGACCTCTTCCGCGAAATCAACTCCAAATATGAAGAGACAGTTGGAAAATACTATAACATGATGGGACTTGGCGTAAACCGCGAGTCCAACGAAGATGTCATGAAAGCCATGAGTGCATACAACAAGGCTATGTTTGCTACGGCTGAGCTTATGAGCATGGTTATGCAGACAGGTGCTGAGAGCATGAAGAGTTTCGCAACATCATTCCAGAAGGCTGCAACGACAGGCAAGGCGCCAACGACATTCAGAGAGTTCTATGACCTTTGGTCTTCAGTGACTGAAACTGAACTTATGAAGCTACTTAACACAGACGAGTTCTCCAAGACGTTTAACTACTTTGCAGACATGAACGGTCAGTATATGACGGCACAGAACAAAGTGTACGAGAGAGTGCTTTCTGCTCTTCCGATTCCTACGAACAAGGATATGAAGAGCCTGTATAAGACCGTATACGACCTACGCAAAGAAGTGCGTGATCTCAAGCGTGAACTTGCCGCATTGAAGGGCAAGAAGTAAGGGGGACGGAAAAATGAGCAAGAAGAATGAAAATATCATGGAAAAGAATTTGGAAAAGCTTGCTGAGTTCCAGAAGAAAATGACGGAAGGTGCAACAGCTCTCATGGAGCAGTTTGACTTCCGCAAGTATATGGATCAGATGATCACGATGCAGGACAACGTAATGAAGGGTGTTGACGTTCTTGTAAACATGAAACCTGAAGACGCTGCATCAGACATGACTGAAAAGGAAGAAGTATTCAGCATCGGTAAGATGCGCTTGTTCCACTACAAGCCGCTCGTGAGCTCCAGAAAGATGGTTAAGACGCCGCTTTTGATTTCGTATGCGTTGGTAAACCGTCAGTATATGATGGACATTCAGCCTGACCGCAGCGTAATAAGAGCATTCCTTGAAGGCGGACTCGATGTCTATGTTATCGATTGGGGATATCCGACCGCAGAGGATATGTATCTCACAATGGATGACTATATCAACTGGTATCTGAATGACTGCGTTGACTATATCATCCAAGAAAGCGGCAAGAAGAAGATTAACCTTCTTGGTGTTTGTCAGGGTGGAACATTCTCAACGATCTATGCGGCATTGCATCCGGAAAAGATCTTGAATCTCGTAACAATGGTTGTTCCAATTGACTTCAGTGTAAATGATGCACTCCTGTTCCGCTGGAGCAAGAACATGAATATCGATTCTCTCATTGATGCGTATGACGGAGTTGTACCGGGAGATGTAATGAATGTAGCTTACCTTGTTCTTAAGCCGCTTGAACTTACACTCGACAAATATGTTTCAATGACAGACAAGATGTCAGATCCTGAATTCCTGAAGAACTTCGTCCGCATGGAGAAGTGGGTATTCGATAGCCCGGATCAGGTAGGCGCTACACTTTCACAGTTTGTTAAGGAACTCTATCAGGAAAACAAACTCATCAAGAACGAGCTCAAGCTCGGCGGTGAGACAGTTAACCTAAAGAATATCAAGATGCCGCTCCTTTGCGCGTGTGCGGAATATGACCACTTGGTACCGCTCTCCGCAAGCAAGCCTCTCATGAAGGCAGTAGGCAGCAAGGACAAAGAATTCCTTTCATTTGAGACAGGCCACATCGGAATGTATGTTTCGTCGAAATCACAGAAAACTATTGCTCCTAAGATTATTGAATGGCTCAAGGAGAGATCCTAATAATCTCCAGGGTAAGGTTCCATGATTATTACTAACGAAGCAGACTATGCGCTTCGCATTATGCGAGCTCTCTCTGACGGTGAGCAGCATACGGTTTCGGACGTATGTGAGCAAGAGTCGATTCCCAAGCAGTTTGCCTATAAGATTATTCGAAAGCTCTCTGATGGTGGCGTAATCCAGGTCACAAGGGGAGTGAGGGGAGGAATTAAACTTTTGGCGAACTTAAAAGATGTCACACTCTTTGACATAGTGGAAATGACTGATGCTGAGCGATATATTATCGACTGCATGCGCCCGGGAAATCGCTGCGTTTGGATGGAAACAAATTGCAAATTCTGTCAGATTCACGGAAGACTAATGGAGATTCAGACGGTCTTGGACGAAGAACTGAAGAAAGAGAGTTTATACAATCTGATTACAGACCAGCCAAGGAAATCAAAAAGCGCTAGTAAGAAGTCGAAAATAAAAACAGAATAATAAGGCGGTATTGGGATATACGAGGAAGCATAAGTTAATCGCAGTAAGAGAGGAGGATACTAGTAGTTATGAATTTTGCAACTACAGAAAAGCATGAAGCTCTCAGGGCAAAGGTCCGTGAGTTTGCCGAGGCGGAAGTAAAACCTTTCGCGATGGAATGGGATCAGGAAAACAAGTTCCCGCGAGACATTGTAGAGAAGATGGCTGCGCTTGGAATTATGGGCCTTCCATTCCCGACAGAATACGGTGGAGCCGGCGCAGACGTGATGACCTATGCTATCGCCGTTGAAGAATTATCACGTGTTGATGGTGGTGTAGGAGTTATTCTCTCCGCACATACCAGCCTTGGAACGTGGCCGATCTTTGCGTTCGGTACCGAGGAACAGAAGCAGAAATATCTTGTTCCGCTTTGCACCGGAGATAAACTCGGTGCATTCGGTCTCACGGAACCCAATGCCGGATCAGATGCAGGTGGCACTGAGACGACAGCCGTTCTTCAGGGAGATTACTATCTGTTAAATGGTGAAAAAATATTCATCACTAACGGAGGCGAAGCGGACACATATGTTATCTTTGCTGTAACAACTCCAGGCATAGGCACAAAGGGCATCAGCGCGTTCATCGTTGAAAAGGGCTGGGATGGATTCACATTTGGTGACCATTACGACAAGATGGGTATTCGCTCATCGGCTACATGCCAGCTCATATTCGAGGACGTCAAGGTTCCAAAGGAGAACCTGCTCGGAAAAGAAGGCGACGGATTTAAGATCGCCATGGCCACCCTTGATGGTGGACGTATAGGTATAGCTTCACAGGCACTCGGAATTGCTCAGGGAGCATTTGAAAGTGCTGTGGAATATGCCAAGGACCGCGAACAGTTCGGTAAGCCGGTAGCTTTCCAGCAGGCAATTTCGTTCAAAATTGCAGATATGGCAACAAAGCTAAGAGCATCACGTATGATGGTCTATAGCGCAGCTGCACTTAAAGAAGCACATGAGCCGTATGCTATGGAAGCTGCTATGGCAAAGCAGTATGCTTCTGACATGGCACTCGAAATCACAAACGACGCACTTCAGATTTACGGTGGTGCCGGATATCTAAAGGGTTCAGACGTAGAGCGCTTCTATCGTGACGCCAAGATCACAACAATCTATGAAGGAACTAACGAAATCCAGCGTGTGGTAATCGCTGCAAGCATACTCGGAAGAGAACCAAAGAGCGCTGCGGCAGCTCCGCTCTTCCAGACGGCTCAGCCGATTACAGGCGCGAGAAAGAAAGAGATTCTCAAGGAAGGAAGCGCAGAAGAGAAAGTTGAAAACCTCGTTGCGGCTCTTAAGAGAGATGGCTACGACTTCAGTGTCGGTATCGATATCGATACGCCGATTACAAAGGCGGATCGCGTAGTTTCCGCAGGCAAGGGCATAGGATCAAAAGAGAATATGGCTCTTGTAGAGGATTTGGCAAAGGCGGCAGGTGCTGCTCTTGGTTCATCCCGTCCTGTTGCAGAGACACTGCGCTATGTTCCGCTTAACCGCTATGTCGGTATGTCCGGACAGAAGTTCATGGGTAATCTCTACATCGCATGCGGAATCTCAGGCGCAATGCAGCATCTAAAGGGTATTAGAGATGCTTCCACAATTGTTGCCATAAACAAGAATGCAAACGCACCTATTTTCAAGAACTGCGACTACGGTATCGTAGGCGATGTAAATGAAATTCTGCCACTTCTCACCAAGGCTTTGGATACAGGCGAGAAGGCTCCTATGGATAAGGTAGTTAAGATTAAGCGTGCTACACCTAAGAAGGTTAAGCTGCCGTATAACTTCTTCGTCTGTGACGGTTGTGGATATGAGTACGATGCAGCAAAGGGCGATCCGGCATCCGATATCGCAGCTGGCACATTCTTTGAAAAGCTTCCGGAAGACTGGGTATGTCCGGAATGCGCTGAGCCTAAGCTGAACTTCACGGAGGTTCTGTAATGGCCAAATTCGGAAAGAAGAAAAAGCAGAAAGAACAGGAAGTAAAGCAGGAAGTAAAGCAAACTGTAGAAAAAGAAGTTTTTGAAGATGGACCAGTAACAGAAGAAACCGTAGAAGTAGTTCAGAAAGCGGCTGTCGATCCCGTAGCGCCCGCCGCTGATGGCGAGAGAAAAGGAGGAAAACTTATGCATTGCGTAAGAGAGGTTACCGATAACCTATGGTGGGTCGGTGCAAATGATCATCGTCTCCATCTGTTTGAGAATATACATCCAATCCCACGCGGAGTTAGCTATAATGCGTATCTGCTGGTAGGTGAGAAGACTGTTTTGTTCGACACTGTTGATTGGTCTGCGTGCCGCCAGATGATTGAGAATATAGAGTATCTGCTTAACGGCAGAGACCTCGACTTTCTTGTAATCAACCATCTGGAGCCTGACCATGCAGCGTCAATTCAGGAAGTGCTGCTCCGCTATCCAAACTGCGTAGTTTACAGCACAGAGAAGGGCTTCATGCTCATGCACCAGTTTGGTTTCAATACCGACGGACATGTTACTGTGGAAGTCAAAGAGGGAGACACTGCTCAGTTCGGCGATCATATATGCGCCTTTGTACAAGCTCAGATGGTTCACTGGCCTGAAGCAATGGTTACACTCGATGTTACAAACGGATGTCTGTTCTCTGCTGACGGATTCGGTTCGTTCATAGCATTGGATGGTAAGCTGTTTAACGATGAAGTGGACTTTGATAAGGATTGGCTGTCTGAAGCGCGTCGATATCTTGTAAACATCGTAGGAAAGTACGGCCCGCATATTCAGAAACTTATAGGAAAGGCAGCACCGCTTCTTCCGCAGATTAAATACATTTGTCCTTTGCACGGTCCGGTATGGCGCAATAACTTTGAGTATATCCTGGACAAGTATCAACACTGGAGCACGTATGAACCGGAAGACAAGTGCATTATGATCGCGTATGCATCTATGTACGGAAACACTGAAGCTGCTGCTCAGGCACTTGCTGCAAAGCTTGCGGATCTCGGAGTTACAAATACAGTTGTATACGATGTGTCAAACACGCATGTATCATATCTGATTTCCGAGGCGTTCCGCTGCAGCCATATCGTCTTGGCGTCGGTTACATATAACCTGAATATTTATCCGGTTATGTATGACTTCTTGGTACATATGAAGCAGCTAAATCTCCAGAAGAGAACTGTGGCTATAATCGAGAACGGTTCATGGGCTTGCAAGTCTGGTGACCTGATGGCACAGTTCCTGAACGAGGAGATGAAAGAGATGACAGTCTTAAACGAGCGTCTGTCACTCGCATCGGCTCTTCGTGAGGATCAGGAAGACGAGCTGACATTCCTTGCACAGGCACTCAAGGATTCGCTTGAAGGAAAAGACGAATAACTAAAATGCTTAAGGCTCCGCATGGGTTTAGGCCTGCGGAGCCTTTTTAATCTTTAAAATGGTTATGTCGACCAATGAAAAATCTAGCGTAACGAGAAGCGTTATTGTGAAATCGTTAAGATACTTGGAGATATTTAAAATGAAAAAGGCCATATCTATTGCAATTGTTTTTTTATTAATCTTGTCGGAGTGCATTGTTGTATATGCCAGCATAGATGACCCGATGTTTCAAGATTGGTATGTATGTGTCGGCATATCGGGCTACAGCTACGAGGGTAAGACTTTTGAACCGGGTACGAGATTCCAAGTTTGCGATTATTATGATAACGTAGACAAATACGGCCTTTGGAGAAACAACTCTCGTAGTATGATTCTTGTAACAGAGTCTGATTTGAATGAATTCTTTATTGGTGATAACGATTACGTTCCCGCGGAAAGTGGCGACAAGTTAGATAGGGAGATAAAATGCGAGATAGATTCCGAGGACGGTCTCACGCTTAGAAATGGCCCGGGAAGGGGATTCATAGCGATAATAACTATGCCCCACAAAGCAGAATTAACGTATCAGTACACGTATGAAAACGGCGGATACACCTGGGGATTTGTTCAGTATGACGGAATCAGTGGTTGGTGCAGCATAGATTATACAACTCCGCTTGAAGCTGCGATTGAAGACGAGAGCGACAAAGACAAAGACAAATCAGGGGATGGTTCGACTGCGCAGACAGAAAAAGGCAGCAATGTGGTAAATATTATGGCAATGCTGACAGTTATTGTAGTTGCGCTTACTGTTTTAGCGATTATAAAGATGGTGAGGAAGAAATAAGTAGTAGTAGTTTTTACCGGTTGATGGCTGCTTTGAGGTTGTTTAATGCGGATTCCAGTGTCGCACGCGGGCATGCAAGGATGAATCGCTGAAAGTTTTCACCTCCGGTTCCGAAGATTTTACCTTCGTCCAGCCAGATTCCGGCCTTGTTTACTATAATGTCATCGACTTCTTCTGGTGAGAGGCCGAGAGCAGAGAAGTCAACCCACGCAAGATAAGTCCCTTCGAGTTCTTGAACTCTTAGCGAAGGGATTTTTTCTTCTATGAATTTCTTCAGGAACAGGTAGTTTTCGTAGATGTATTCGTTACATTGGTCAAACCATTCTTCACCTTGTGAGTATGCGGCTTCGCAGGCGATAAGTCCCATCGAGTTAGAACCAAAGAAGCCGTTTGTCGCGAGCTCATCATTGAAAAGCTTGCGAGTCTCTTCTCCCGGTATCCAAATATTCGATGTCTGAAGGCCGGCCAAATTAAATGTCTTGCTCGGTGCGGTACATGAAACTATTCGCTCTGCGAGTTCTGGACAGGCGTCTATAAACATAATGTGCTTATGGTTTCCGTGTATGAAGTCGCAGTGAATCTCATCCGCAACAACATAGAGATTATGCTTCTTGCAGATTTCGCCGACAGCCTGTAGTTCTTCGAGAGTCCAAACTCTTCCTACCGGGTTATGTGGCGTGCAGAAGATGAATAGTTTGACGCCATTTTCTACAATCTTCTTTTCAAAGTCATCAAGATCCATCGTGTAACGACTGTCTTTCAAAACAAGAGGGCTTTCGATTAATTTTCGTTTGTTTACATTGATTGCGTTGCTGAATGGATAATAGACTGGAGACTGAATGATTATGGCATCTCCTTCGTTTGTGAGGGACTTTACGGCAGTGTTTATTGCAGGGACAACACCCGATGTTATCACAAGCCACTCTTTATTTGGAGTCCAGCCGAAGCGCTTTGTAAACCAACCGCTGACAGCATCAAAATATGTAGTGCTCGGCTTGTCGTATCCGAGGATGCCGAATTCAGCTTTGTCTTTGAGAGCCTGTAGGATGGGATCGGCAACTCTAAAATCCATATCTGCAATCCAAAGTGGAATGAGGCCGGCAGGTTTTCCGAATTCTTCGGCGGAATCATATTTGATACAGGCGGTTCCTTTTCTGTTGATGATTTTGTCAAAGTCGTACTTCATGCCAATCTCCTTTATGTTTTTACAGAACTTGTATGAATGGTTATTTTATTGCGTGCTTCGCGCAAGGTTTTGCAATATCACTTGGTGGTGATTGTGAATTTTCCCGGTGCAATACTCTCGTCAGTTGCGAAAACCAAGTCAAAATCAGGGTATTCTTTATTGAAGAATGCTTTGTTCTCTCCGTTATGACCGGAGAGGGAAGACGCCCATGACGGAGCTGCTTTAACAATGTACTTTTTATGCTTCGTGCCGGAGAGCTGGTTGAGCATCGAAGAGATTTTTTCTCGAGCTATATAGTCTTCGACGAGCTGCCTAAATGCGGGGTGGTAGGTGCCGCTATTTATTTCACCGAGTCTTTCGGAGTTAATTACATCAGTACTCTTTAGGCCAACTCGCATTATATATATCCCTGCTGCCATCATGAGTCTATACATGGTCGCAGTTCGCATGACGGCTTCTTCTCGGGTAAGCGGCGTGTATTCTCCGCGTTCGTACATATCGTAGAGCTTTGTTCCGGGTAAAACAAGCGTTGGATAGAGACGTGCGAGTGAAGGCTTAAGTTTAATCGTTTCCTCTGCGGAATAGACGCATGACTTATAACTATCTCCCGGGAGTCCAATCATGAGCTGGATTCCTAGTTCCATTCCGCGCTCCTTTATTAATTCCGCTGCTTTATAAACAGCTACACTGTCGTGGCCGCGCTCTGAAATCTCGAGAACTCTGTCATCGAAAGACTGAACACCGAGTTCAATCGTATCAACTGAGTGCGATTTAAGATTATCCAGTATTTCCTTGTTGATTGCATCGGGGCGAGTCGATAGATGAATCTTTGATATCTTTCCGGCGTCTTTATATGATTTTGCGATTTCAAGGTAACGATTTTGATCATCGATTGGAATTGCTGTGAAACTTCCGCCGTAGAAAGCGAGCTCAACCGTATCCACATCATCGAGCGTAGTAAGCCACGTATCGACAAAAGAAATAACCTCATCTTTCGATGGGGCCTTACTTCTTGCAGTTATCTGATTTTGGTCACAAAAAACACAGGCATGTGGACAGCCGAGGTGAGGTATGAATACTGGGATGATTGCATGTTTCTTCACTGTCAAAAAACCTGTGGTTAAAATAGCTTGTTATTTCAATGTGTTTGACACAAGGCCTATTATAGAATCGATCCGATATCAGTTAACGGATATTCCGAGAACCAGCGCGCAGCTAAGCCGCGATCTTCTATAAAGTCAACTATCTTTGCAAAGTCAGGATGCTTATCGAGAGCACCGTTAAATATAATTTCGTTACCTACTCGTCCGCAGGTTCCGCCGATGAATCCGGTATCAAATCCAAAGAGCTTGATGTTTCCCGGAGAAATCAGAAGAACGTTTAAATCAGGATACGGTTCGCATGCGCGAACGATTCCATTGTCGTAGGTGATGATTGAGTTTTCGTCAACTATTGCGATGCTGCATTTACCGTAGCCCTGCGGAATGTCGATAAATGTCATTCCCATATCCTTGGCAATCTCAAGGAGGGCAGGGGCGGTTATGGAAAGATTGTGGATGAAATATTTTCCGGTGCAGGCAGCGTTATATGCCGCGTGAGCCGGATAATCCATACCGAGGTCCTCTTCGCTGGCAAGATAAACGGGGGCATCGTCGTTAACCCCCATTTTGCAAAGCCAAACATCGGGGTGGTTAGAGATTCTCTTATCAACCACACCCTCGGTCTCGACGAGTTGTACGTCGCGGCCTATCGTTTCCAAGTATTCTTTTACTCTTCTATGTGCATCTCTTGAGATATATGTCTTATTCATAGCCCCATTATACTATCAAATCTCTTGAAAAACCATACCCCTACATTATATAATTATTAAGATAATCATAAGTTTTATAAGGTAAAAAAGGAAAAAGATGGATAGTAAAAAACTGGCAGAACTTCTATTCCCCGATATCACTGCGACTGCGGAGGAATTGGAGGAGAAATACCCGCCGAGGAATCTTCCGGAAGGGGCTTTGATCACAAGACTTGGACCGTCACCAACGGGATTCATACATCTCGGAAATCTATACGGAGCATTTGTGGATGAGCGCCTTGCACATCAGTCGGACGGCGTCTTCTTTTTGAGGATAGAAGATACGGACGACAAGCGCTATGTGGAGGGGGCGATTGACCTAATCATAGATTCGCTTAAGTTCTTTGATATCAATTTTGACGAGGGCGTGGGAAAGGATGGAGACCACGGCGACTACGGCGATTATACGCAGAGCCACAGGGGAGATATCTATGCGGTGTTCGCCAAGAAACTCGTATCGGAAGGAAATGCTTACCCTTGCTTCCTTACGGAGGATGAGATTGCGATTATAAGAGCAAAGCAGGAAGAAGCAAAGATTAATCCCGGAATCTACGGCGAGCACGCGCTATCGAGGGATCTTACGTACGAGCAGGTAGAGGCGAATATAAAAGCAGGAAAGCCCTATGCCATAAGGCTTCGGTCGGACGGAAATCCGGATTCTGAGAAAGCAAAGAGAATCAAGGTTTTCGATGCAATACGCGGAGAACTTGATATGCCCGAGAATTTCCAGGATACGATAATCCTAAAAGGCACGGGAATCCCGACATATCATTTTGCTCATGTGGTTGACGATCATCTAATGAGGACGACTCATGTAGTGAGGGACGAGTCATGGCTTCCTTCGCTTCCGATTCACGTGGAGCTATTTGAAAAACTAGGCTGGGAACTTCCGATTTACTGCCACACAGCGCAGCTCATGAAGATAGACGAGAACGGAAACAAGCGAAAGCTTTCTAAGAGAAAAGACCCCGAGCTTTCGCTCGACTACTACAGAAAGAAGGGCTATCATCCGCAGGCGGTGAGGGAATATCTTCTCACGGTTCTTAACTCCAATTTTGAGGAGTGGAGAATGGAGAACCAGAGCGCGGATATCAATGAGTTCAAATTTACAACGGAGAAGATGAGCAGCTCCGGTGCGCTCTTTGATCTTGATAAGCTTAACGACGTGAGTAAGGATGTAATGCTTAGAATTCCTGCAAGCGATATCTACGACTTCCTGAAGGATTGGGCAGAGGAGGTCGCGCCGGAATACATTCCGATGTTCGCGGACAGAGAATATGCCGAGAAGATTCTTGATCTCGGAAGAAACGATGCCAAGCCGAGGAAGGATCTCGTCTATGCGGAGCAGATTGTTGATTTCATAAGCTATTTCTTTGATGACTTATATAAAAAGGAGGATGAACTCCCCGCAGAAGTATCAAAGGAAGACGCAAAAGTCATTCTCGAAAAATACCTCGAGGGCTACGACCATGCAGACGACCAGAGTACATGGTTCGACAAGATAAGAAGTATAGGAGAGTCTCTCGGTTATGCGGGGAGGCCAAAGGATTACAAGAAGGATCCTGACAGCTATAAGGGTCACGTAGGGCACGTAAGCACTGCGATAAGAATTGCGCTCATGGGACGCGCGCAGTCTCCTGATGTATGGACCATCCAGCAGATAATGGGAGAAGATATGATGCACAGGCGCATAACCCAAACAGTTAATGAATTATAAAGACGGTATGTGTCCAAGTTAGGACTTCCACAGCGCCGGTACTTAGCGATTCGCGAGTCGAGGAACTGGTTCCGAAGACGAAGTGAGAGCTTAGTACCGCTGCGCGAGGACAAAGCGCGAGCGGTCCAAACTTGGATACATATCGTCTGATAAAACAGAAATGGTTAATTTAGGCAACAGTTGGGACGATATACTCGCAAATGAGTTCAAAAGTGAATACTATCTTGCGCTCCGCGAGTTTCTTAAGAGGGAGTATGCTGTCCATACGGTGTATCCTCCGATGGATGAAATCTATAGTGCGTTCAAGGTTACGCCTTATGAGGATGTGAAGGTTCTGATTCTCGGGCAAGACCCATATCACGGCCCAGGGCAGGCGCACGGCATGGCTTTTTCGGTTAAGCCGGGAATCAAGCAGCCACCATCGATGGTGAATATATTTAAGGAACTTAAGGACGACCTTGGAATTAATCCTCCGCCAAATGACTATGGCTATCTGATGAAGTGGGCGGAGCAGGGTGTGATGCTTCTGAATACCTGTCTTACAGTTAGGGAGCACGACCCTATGTCGCATCACGGACAGGGATGGGAGAAACTGACCGATAGAGTAATAGAACTTCTTTCGAAGAGAGATAAACCTGTGGTGTTCATACTCTGGGGTAATCCGGCTCGCGCCAAGAAGAATTTGATAGATGGGAGTAAGAATTTAATTCTCGAGGGCGCACATCCGAGCCCGTTCTCAGCATATAACGGATTCTTCGGCGGGCATTATTTCAGCCGAGCTAACGAGTACCTTGAAGCAAATGGTATGGCTTCAATCGATTGGAAAATAGAAAAGTGAATGTGTGTATCTCTGTGTTGGACTTCCACAGCGCCGGTACTTAACGATTTGCGAGCTGCAAGCGAAGCAAGAGTTTAGTACCGCTGCGCGAGGACTGAGCGCGAGCGGTCCAAGCACAGAGATGCATACATTCACTATAATGATTTATTGTATTAGAGGGAATTTGATGGCAGAAAGACAGAAGATAATTAATATAGCGGTTATTGCGCACGTAGATGCGGGAAAGTCAACGCTTGTCGATGCGTTTCTAAAGCAGAGCGGCGTGTTCAGAGACAACGAAGAACTTGTTGACTGCGTTATGGACTCGGATGACATAGAGCGCGAGAGGGGAATTACAATCTACAGCAAGAACTGCTCCATAATGCACGGGGACGTTAAGATAAATATCGTGGACACCCCGGGTCACGCGGATTTTTCGTCTGAGGTTGAGAGAATTATGAAGACCGTAGACACGGTTATTCTTCTTGTTGACTCGAGCGAAGGTCCGATGCCGCAGACGAGATTTGTTCTTACCAAGTCGCTAGAACAGGGAATAGACCCGATTCTTTTCATAAACAAAATTGACAAGAAGGATGCACGCATAGATGAAGTTGTCGACGAGGTTTATGAACTCTTTATGGATCTAAATGCGAGCGACAGTCAGCTGGACTTCCCGATTCTTTATGGCATCGCCCGTCAGGGAATCGCGGTTAGAGATCCAAAGGATGTTGACAATATCCAAGTCGAGCAGGGAAATGCCAAGATGAAGCATACTCCGGAGGGCTTTGGGGGATTTGATCTAAAGCCGCTCTTTGAAACCATAATTGAGCACTGCGAGCCCTATCCTGACAGAAGAGAGGAGCCGCTCCAGATGCAGATTTCAACCCTCGCATATGACGACTATATCGGAAGACTCGGTATCGGAAGAATTACAAGGGGAACAATCAAAGAGGCGCAGCAGGTTGCCGTAACAAAGGCTGACGGCACCGTTGTTCAGAGAAAAATAAATCAGGTCTTTGTTTACAGAGGACTTAAGAGAATGCCGGTTCAGGAGGCGCAGTGCGGAGATATAGTTGTGCTATCCGGAATCTCGGATATCTCGATAGGAGAGACCGTCTGCGACCCGCAGCATCCTGAAGCGATGGAGATGATTCATATAGAGGAGCCGACGCTTTCGATGAACTTTATGGTTAACTCATCTCCGTTTGCTGGGAAAGTCGGAAAGTATGTTACGTCGCGTCATATAAGAGAGCGCCTCGAAAAGGAACTCGAGGTAAATGTTGGTCTTACAGTTGAAGAAACCGACAGCACTGATTGCTTCAAGGTTTCAGGACGCGGTGAACTCCATCTTTCGATTCTTATAGAAAACATGCGTAGAGAAGGCTATGAACTTGCGGTATCAAAGCCGGAGGTAATCTATCACAGGGATGAAAGCGGACAAAAACTCGAGCCTGTGGAAGAAGTAATAATAAGCGTGCCTGACGAATACGCGGGCGCGGTAATATCCAAGCTTAATCTGAGGAAAGGTCTTATGGTCCAGATGTCCGGAGAGAACGGATATCAGAGGCTGGAGTATCATGCACCGACGAGAGGCTTACTTGGATATAGATCCGAATTCATTAACGATACTCACGGCGAAGGATCGATGGAGAGAAGATTCTACGCATTTGAGGAATACAAAGGCGATATACCAGGTCGTACAAACGGCGTTGCGATAGCGATTGAAGAGGGTTCATGCACGCCTTATGCTCTATTCAATATTGGTGAGCGCGTCCAGATGTTTGTGGAACCCGGAACCAGGGTATACGAGGGCATGATAGTAGGAATGAATTCCCGCTCGGACGATATGGAAGTAAATCCATGCAAGGCAAAGAAGGCGAGCAATATGAGAGCGGCGGGGTCAGACGAGAACATCAAGCTTTCGCCCGCAAGGCATTTTACTCTCGAGGAGGCGCTGGAGTTTATAGCAAACGACGAACTCGTAGAGATAACACCTGACGACATCAGATTAAGAAAGAAGCTTCTTCACGAACTTGAGAGAAGAAGAGCAGGAAGATAGTTAATACCGGAGTTCACAATGCTTTAGCGAAGCTAAATATATTAAGTAAAAGAAAGAGGTAAGAAAATGGCTGGATTAACATTGGGTGCAGGAGCAATTGCTTTTTTGTGGAACCTACTTGCTGCGGTGATTATTCTCATCGTTGGCTATGTGGTTATTTCGATTATTAGGAGCGCAGTCGGAAGAGGACTCGCAAAATCCAAACTCGATAGCACAATGCATCCTTTCATCATCAAAATCGTATCATTTGTTCTATGGGTATTCGTAATACTTATGGTTCTTCAGAGAATGGGGGTTAACACGACATCCGTTGTTGCGGTACTCGGTGCTGCGGGCGTTGCTGTGGGACTTGCCCTTCAGGGAGCGCTTTCAAACGTTGTGGGAGGAATCCTTATTCTTCTCAATAAGCCGTTCAAGAATGGTGACGAAATTGAGGTTACGGGTGCTGCCAATGCGACTGGTGTAGTCGACCAGATAGACATCATGGGAACAAAGCTCCACACGCTTGACAACAAAATCGTTACAGTTCCAAACGGGGCAATCACTTCTTCCGTAATTCTTAATTATACTGAATCGGGACTTAGAAGAGTTGATCATACCTTTGCTGTTAGCGGTGCATCGGATATAGAGAAGGTCAAGGAAGCAATTCTTTCCGCCATCAAGAGCGAGCCAATCTTTGTTTCTGAACCTGGTCCTATTGTTGGGGCTTCCGGAAATGCAGAAGGTGCTATCATATTCGATGCAAAGGCTTGGGTTAAAACTGCGGACTACTATGCGGCAAATTACAGAATGCGCGAGAGCGTAGCCAAGGCGTTTGGAGAAGCAGGTATATCCGCTCCAAGCATCCCAGTAAACGTAAAGAATTCCTAATATAACGATTATAGCCATCTTATTGCATGTTTCGCGGACCGCTCGCGCTTTGTACTCGCGCAGCGGTACTAAGCTCTCGCTTCGTCATCGGAACCAGTTCCTCGACTTGCGAATCGCTAAGTACCGGCGCTGTGGAAGTCCGCTCTACACACAGCAAGATGCCTACACACTATAATTTATAAAGGAGCTAATATGATCTCTGAAAAGATGAAACCGCTGGTCGCGAATAACTCCGTTATCCGCCAGATGTTTGAAGAAGGGCAGCGACTGGCACAGGAATTTGGGGCGGAGAATGTTTTTGATTTCTCAATCGGAAATCCAAATGTCCCTGCACCGGATTCTGTAAAGGAAGCGATTATTGGTATTCTGAACACGGAGAATCCCGTGAAGGTTCATGGATATATGAACAATGCCGGATTTCTCGGAACCAGAAAGGCAATAGCGGATAATCTCAATGAAAGATTCGGAACCGATTTTACGGAGCGAAATGTCATAATGACGGTTGGCGCAGGATCTGCGATTAATATTACATTAAAAACAATGATTAATCCGGGCGATGAGGTAGTATGCATAGCGCCGTATTTTGTTGAATATGGCAACTACATAAGAAACTATGATGGAGTTCCGGTTGTAGTTTCATCGAATCCGGAAGGTGGATTCATGCCGAGGTTTGACGAACTCGAGGAGAAGATTAATGAGAAGACCAAGGCTGTAATCGTAAATAACCCAAACAACCCGACCGGTGTAATATATCCGGAGGAAATCATCAAGGAACTTGCGACACTTCTTGAAAGGAAGCAGAAAGAGGTGGGACATCCGATATACATTATTAGTGATGAGCCTTATAGGGAATTGGCTTATGAAGGAGCCGAGGTGCCGTTCGTAACCAAGTATTACGATAATACAATCGTAGGGTACTCATACAGCAAATCATTGTCGCTCCCGGGTGAAAGAATAGGCTATATATTGGTTCCGGACGAGTCGGATAACGCCGGCGAATTCATTGATGCCGCGACCATTGCAAATAGGGTTTCCGGCTGCGTAAACGCACCGTCTCTAATACAGCTCGCCATCGAAAGATGTGTGGACGAAAAATGCAATGTGGAGTATTATGAAAGAAACGGAAAAAGGCTCTATGATGCCCTTTCCGAGCTGGGATTCTCATGTGTAAAACCACAGGGGGCATTTTACCTTTGGATGAAATCGCCGGTTGATGATGAGAAGGAGTTTGTTCAGGCGGCAAAGAAGTACAATATACTGATGGTGCCGGGAAGCTCTTTTGCGGGCCCCGGTTATGTCAGGATTTCTTACTGCGTGTCGTATGAGCAGATTGAAAGATCGATTCCAAAATTCGCTGAATTAGCAAAGGAATATTTTTAATGGACTATATTCGTGAGATGCTCAATATGAGCGGAAACATAATGAAGGAAGTAACCGATGCCATAGACCGCGGGGACTATAGCAATCTTTCTGCTACCATAAGAAAGCAGGTTGCGGGTTTCACAGACGGAATGCGCGGGACGACCGGAAAGAGCTATTCGGGAAATTCGGGAAAGGCCTATTACGGTGGTTATAACAGCAGTGGCTACAATATGGGCGGATATAAGCCCGTGGATATAGACCTCGGTACGAAACCGAAGGGCCAGCAGTCTCAGCAGAGACCGGGGCAGCAAGGCTACCAGCAGCGCCCGGGACAGCAAGGCTACGGTCAGCAAAGGCCTAACTCCCAGTATTCTTCTGGAACAGTAGGTGGTCACTCGGCAAGCCAGTTTACGGGACAGCAGACAGGCGCAGGTTACAATGCGGGCCAGGCCTATGATGAAAGAAGACGTCAGCAGGCAGGCTGGAACTATAGCGCGCCGAGACAGAATCAGGGCTCGACATCGACTGCGATTACTCCCTTTAATGCCAATAAGCCAAAGAATACATGGACCAATTCCACACTTAAGCAGGTGCTCGGAGGAACCGGGCTTGTCTTTACGGTTCCGGCTGCTGTCGCAATGATAGTAACAGCTGCTACGGTTGCCGCTCCTGCGGCTATAGCGAGTGCTGCCGTAATGGCGGCGGGCGCAGGTGTTTCAGGATACCTTACTGGCAAGGGCACGAATGAGAAGAAGCTTGAGAAAATATTTGACGAATACGATAAGATAATCGGCGGAGCCGAGTATATAGATATTAAGACTCTCGCAGAAAAGACCAACGACACAACAGAGAGTGTCATGGCCAATCTTGAGAAGATGATTGCCGCGGGCATGCTTCCTCAGGCGAGATACGACAGCGGCAAGACCACGGTTATGCTGACGCAGAATGCATACAATCAGTATCTAATAGCTGAGGATGCGAGAAAGGAACGCGAAGCTGAAGAGGCTAGACTCGACAGCGACGGAGTTTCCAAGGAGAGTCGCAAGGTCATAAAAGAGGGTGAGGAATTTGTAGCAAAGATCAAGAGAGCAAACGAACTCATCCCGGGCGAAGAGATGACGGAGAAACTGAACCAACTCGAGAGGATCGTCAACAAAATCTTTGCCAAGGTTAAGCAGGAGCCGGAGTCGGCATCTGACCTCAGAAAGTTCATGAACTATTATCTCCCGACGACGGAAAAGCTCATGAATGCATATATTGAGCTCGATAAACAGCCTGAGGTAGAAGAGAACATCGTGAATACCAAGAGGGATATAGAGGAAGCTGTGGATACAATAAACGATGCCTTTGAGAACCTCCTGGACAGCCTCTTTGAGGAGACCGCATGGGATATTTCGTCCGACATTTCCGTTATGAAGACAATGATGGAGCAGGATGGACTCACTGGAAGGAAAAGGATGAGGGCGGATGAGTCTGTAAAGGACATCGTGGGCGCTACGATCGACGAAGAAAAATAGACAAAAATGTGGTATAATATTCGGGTTAAAAATGCGCTATGCGCAATTGGTTAGATGGATTATATTGTATAGATTATATAAAGGAGGACTAAATGGCAGATAAGTTTGATGATTTCAACGTAGAGGCACCGGAACTTACCTTTGATGTTGAAGAGGCACCTGTTGACGCCGTGAGCGAGAAGATAGCAGAAGCAGAGGCTCAGGTTGCAGATATGTTCAAGGAAGCCGACGTTGTCGACATTCCTATTGAGTCTGTGGAAATCGTTGAGGCAGCACCTTCTGCTCCTCCAATCGATCCTGCCGAGACTCTTACAGAAAAGGAAATGCAGCAGGTCAGAGAATTCGTAAAGAAGATTGACATCAACAACACCCAGGCAATCATGAATTATGGTGCGGGAACGCAGAAGAAGATTGCTGACTTCTCGGAGAAAGCCCTTGAGAACGTAAAGACCAAGGATATGGGCGAAGTAGGAACGATGATTACTTCACTCGTTGGAGAACTCAAGAATTTTGACGAAGAAGAGAAGAAGGGAATCTTCGGTTTCTTCAAGAAAAAAGCAAACAATATAGAGAATCTCAAGGCTAAATACAATAAGGTTGAGACAAACGTTACAGAGATTAAGAACGCCCTTGAGGAGAGACAGGTTCTTCTCATGAAGGATAGCGCAATGCTAGACAGAATGTATGACCTGAACCTCGGCTATTTCAGAGAACTCACGATGTACATCGTTGCAGGTCAGCAGAAGCTCGAAGAAGTAAAGGCGGGCGAACTCGCTGAGCTTCAGGCAAAGGCAGAAGCGTCCGGACTTCCGGAAGATGCTCAGGCTGCAAAGGACCTTGCTACGCAGTGCGAGAGATTTGAGAAGAAGCTCTACGATCTCGAACTCACAAGAACCGTTGCTATGCAGACTGCACCACAGATCAGAATGGTTCAGGCATCGGATAATCTGATGGCAGAAAAGATTCAGTCAACGATTGTTAACACCATTCCGCTATGGAAGAACCAGATGGTTATAGCGATGGGTGTTGAACATTCCGTTCAGGCAGCTCAGGCTCAGCATGAAGTAAGCGAGATGACAAACGAGCTCCTTAAGAAGAACGCAGAGTCGCTCCACATGGCTACGGTTGAGACTGCAAAGGAAGCAGAGCGCGGAATCGTGGATATCGAGACACTCAAATATACGAACGAATCTCTTATCAACACTCTCGACGAAGTTCTCAACATCCAGAGAGAGGGAAGAGAAAAGAGAATTCAGGCCGAGGAAGAACTCAAGCTCATCGAAGGTCAGCTTAGACAGAAACTTCTCGATGCAGCAAAGGAAATCAACAATAACTAAAAGGCTATATAATTGGTGCAGGCATCTCGCCTGCACCTCTTTTTTTAGCACAAATTGATAATATTTGATAGAGTCATAACGATAACACTTGTAATAGTAAGATGGTAAGATAAATGCTGGAATTATCCAGTCGAAAGCCGCTCTTTTGATGGATGCGGAGAATACATAGGTGTGAGAAGAAAGGAATTCTTGGGAAAACAAAAGAATTAATCGGAGATATGAAGAAAAGAAGTGTATTTGCATTAATTTTTTCGACACTGCTAATTATCGGGCTGCTGTTTGGATTCAAATATTGGAACGAGTATCGTATGGCAAGATCTACGGCTTCCACCGAGGCAATCAAGAGCCTCACTATATCGTTTGAGAACGATAAGGATGGAAACCCGAAAACAGTATTTGAATACGGAGATGGAATAGTAAAGACCAGAGAATTGGTTTCGGAGCACGGTGGCGAACTCTTTGTCGATGTGGATGAGATAGACTGCAACAAAGTAGGCATCACGGAAGTTACTTATCTCATGACTACTACAGATGAGTACGGAAGAGTATTCACAAACAGCGAAACCGTAAAATACGAAGTAAAGGACAGAAAGGCACCTGAAATCAAGCTCGATGCGGAGAAGATTGAACTTGAATGGGGCGAGGAATTTGATGCGGCGGCCAATATTCTCTCGGTCAAGGATCCGGTCGACGGCGATTTGGTGAAGTCTGACGATCGCTCAAAGGGGAAATACATCATCGAGTCAAATGTTGATACAGAAGTGAGTGGCACATACACCGTGACGGTGAAGGCTATGGACTCAAATGGCAATGTTTCAGAAGCTGAGTATGAGGTTACCGTTGCAGAGAAACCTGTAGAACCTGAACCTGAGACGGAAGGTGGCGAGGCTACCAGTTCAAATAATCTCGAAAGCGAATTCAATGGCAAGCCTTATCAGATACGAGTAAATAGGGCGGCCAATACAGTTACCATATATACGGTAGGTGAGGAAGGAACATATTCACTTCCGTTCAAAGCTATGATTTGTGTAGCCCCGATAAACATGGACTGCACTGAGCCTGTAAGATATTACACAGGCGCGCAGTGGGATTGGGTAGGAACATATGGAGACGTATATGCGCAGTACGCAACGCAGTTTGCTCCGGGAACTCTCATTCAGTCTGTTCCATACAATAGCCCTGTTTCATCGGATTTGCGTTGGGAAGATTACAATAAGCTCGGATCCAATGCCGATACATACGGCGGAATCTGGCTAACAGTAGAAGATGCAAAGTGGATTTACGACAATGTGGGTTCCGGAACAGAAGTCCTGTTCTACGATGATTACTCAGAGGCGGGACCTCTTGGTCAGCCGGGGGCTATGCACATAGACCCTAGCAGTGAGAATAAGGGCTGGGATCCAACAGACCCGGACTCGGAGAATCCCTGGAGATAAGACAAAAACCGAGCAATTTGCTCGGTTTTTAATTTTATGGTTGACAGAGGACGAGGGATGGGGTATAGTATAACTGTATTATTAAACTAATACAATAATCATGTAATACAATTTTGTTTATATATCGCAGAAGGGAGGTAAGCCTGTGGCTTGGGAACTCGATGGTAGTCGTTCCATTTATAGCCAGCTCGTGGATGTAATATTGAGAAGAATCGTGACGGGCATCTATCCCGCAGGAAGTCGGCTGGATTCGGTAAGGGATCTGGCGAGCGAAGCGGGGGTAAATCCGAACACCATGCAGCGAGCTTTGACGGAACTTGAAAGAACGGGAATGATAACGACTCAAAGGACAAGTGGCAAATATGTGACCGACAGTCAGGAGATGATTGATAAGGTCCGTGAAGATATGGCGGCAAATTCAGTGTCGAAGCTGATTGCCGAGATGCATGAACTAGGCTTTGAGAAGGAAGACGTAATGGAAATTATTAGGAGGAATAGTGATGAGCGTGATAATGGAGTGTCATGATCTGACCAAATCATTTAACGGGCTGATCGCGCTTAACGGCGTTAATTTCAGTCTGGGAACAGGCCGCATCGTGGGACTTCTGGGACCGAACGGAAGCGGTAAAACAACTTTGCTTAAGATAGCAAACGGACTTATTCAGCCGACGCATGGAGAGATACTCCTTGGCGGAAAGAAGCCGGGGCCGGAGACAAAATCCTTTGTTTCATATCTTCCGGATGCAAACTATCTAATGGATTGGATGGACGTTAACGGACTTGTGAATATGTTCAGTGACTTCTATCCGGACTTTGATAAGGGCAAAGCATATGACATGCTTACAAGGCTGAACGTGCCGGGAAGTGCTCCGCTTAAGACGCTGTCCAAGGGAACGAAAGAAAAGGTTCAGCTGATTCTCGCGATGAGCAGAAGAGCAAAGATTTATTTCTTGGACGAACCAATTGGAGGGGTTGACCCTGCGGCGAGAGACTATATTCTCGATACTATACTAAACAATTATTCAGAGGACGCACTCGTTTTAATCTCTACACATCTTATTTCTGATGTTGAGAGAATGCTCGATGAAGCGCTTCTCATAAACAACGGCATTATCATGGCGCACAGAACAGTCGACGACATCAGAGAGAACGAAGGCAAATCTGTGGATGAGTATTTCAGGGAGGTATTCAAATGCTGGGGAAATTATTAAAATATGAATTCAAATCGACCAGCAGGGTACTCTGGTTCTTATATGCCGGACTAATCGTTGTGGCATTGCTCTTTGGTATTGTTCTTAGGGTCGAATTCAATCTTGGAGACATTCTTTTTACAGGAACAGCTGTTGAGGGAGGATTAGACACGAACATATTTATGACAATACTTATGAGCGCGCTTGGCATAATATATATGCTGCTCATATATGCGATATTTATTACGACAACTGTTGTCATAGTGATGCGATTCTATAAGAATATGCTTGGAGGCGAAGGCTATCTTATGCATACACTTCCGGTAAAGACAAGCAATCTTATTCTTAGCAAACTGATAACAGCATTCTGCTGGATGTTAATTGCGGGAGCTGTCGTGGTTATATCAACGATTGTGCTCGGACTATCCTCGGGATTCATTACAGCGCTGCTTAAGAATGTTGATTTCAGAGAAATCATGCGAGGACTTAATTATATATTTAGCCAGATAGGAATGAGCGGATGGACGTTTATGCTGTTGATCTTAATATCCACGATTTCAACGATTGTTCTATACTATCTCAGCATGGCTATAGGAAACATTGCGAACAATCACAAATTCCTCTTCTCGGTACTTGCTTATGTAGGTATCCAGATAGTCTTTTCGATAATACTAACTGCATTTAGCGTAGTAATGGGGAGGACGGGTTACTTGCTCGGCACAAGTTATGATATGTCGTGGTTCTCAAATTATATCTGGACTATGACGGGGATACAGGTAGTACTTGGAGTAGGTGGATTCTTCCTGACGAATTATTTGCTCAGCAAGAAGCTCAATCTTGCGTAAGGGAGCCCTGGTAGCTTCCACGGCTAGCCATCTCCGCGTTTACCATATTGATAATCAGGCGTTTTCTGTATGCCCATTTGGGTGCTATGAGAAGCTCTGCGGGTGAATCGGCAGAGAGCCTGTGGATGACTATATCTCGCGGGGTTCGCTCAAGCAAATCGCAGACAAGGCTAACATAACTTTCGGGTGAATCAAAGGGCACGTATTCGGGCAGTTCTTCTGCAAGGCGCGTGCCTTTTACTATGTTAAGAAGATGGAATTTAAGTCCCCAGATGTGAGGGGGTGATGGAGAGTTGTTTTCTGATTGTGATGTGACTTGTGAATTGCAGTCGATAGCAATTGGGGCTATTACATCCGAAAGTGTCTGCAAAATATCTTCTCTCATTTCTTCGGGGAGACCGAGAAGTAGGTGAGTTACGACTTTTATATTTCTTTTTGTCAGTTCACGGACGGCTTCGTGATAGACTGCGGTCTTGTACCCGCGACCAAACGATTCCGCGGTTTTGTCGTTTGTGGTCTGAAGACCGAGTTCAACCCATAGAAAATGCTTTTGGTTTATCTCATCAAGAAGATCAAGAGTTTCTTCGGGCAGGCAGTCCGGACGCGTGGCGATGGCGAGCCCACGCACGTGGGGTTGGGTAAGTGCTACATAGTATAGTTCACGGAGCCTTTCCGTAGAGGCATAGGTTCCCGTATAGTTCTGGAAATAGGCAATAAAACTCTTGGCATTCGGCCACTTGTCGGAGAGGAGGGAAAACTGATCGGATATTGCGTTTTGAATATTAGCTGTATTGTTAAAGGCACCGTATTCGATATTTGACGAACCTTCAGGCGGGTTTGCGCCAAAAAGCATAGATGCGTTGTCACCGGAACCGCGCTCAGAACAGAAACTGCAGCCTCCTGTCCCGCAGGTTCCGTCTCTGTTCGGACACGTAAAACCTCCGTCGAGCGACAGCTTTATGGTCTTCTCGCCGAACTCTTGCTCAAGCCACGGCCCTAGCATATTAATTCTATTGCTTTGATAATCGTTCTTCTGCATACTGGCATTCTATCATAGATAGCGTCGTTTGACATACTTGAACTAAGAGAGTATTATATATGCAAGAAAGGTGCTACCGATAGACGGTTAGCCCTATATGTAGTCAAATGACCGACCTAGTAGCTAAGTGGCGGTCATTTTTTGTTGCCTATAGTGTATCCGGCGATTAGGAGCGTAACAGCTAAGCTGATTATCGCAACCAAGTCCATCACATCCATGGCATCACCTCCTTTGTGATTACTCACTCTTGGTACTGCCAAGGGGAGTTACGCGTATTGCTTCGCAATCCGCCGTCCTGCGGCTCCTTTTCAAGTCGCCTTGGACCACTTGCTATTCGGAAGTCCACCGGACTTCCTCATTTACGCTCGTGCCCTTTCGGGTTCGACTCCCTAACCATTGGATGCATTGCACAATAAGAAATAGGTGCCAAAAGGCACCTATTTCTTATTGGTACTGCCAAGGGGAGTCGAACCCCTGATTCCAGCGTGAGAGGCTAGCGTCTTGACCACTTGACCATGGCAGCTCATACATAAACTGATAACGCTACAACCTGTATTTTACAACGGTTCCAGAGCTTTGTCAATCAAACAAAACAGGAAAATAATGTAAAAGGAAAGGAGGCAGGCTGCGTCCTCTTTTCTATTCTGGGTGCAAACTTGGGTGCAAAGTAGACCGTATTTTTTATCCTCACAAATTAACTCTAATGCTCAGATAATTCCTCTGTACTTATACTTTACAAATAATAAAATATATGATATATTGTACTTGTAATAGTTTCGCTTTAAGAGGTATAGCCTCTTCATAGTTATATATCAATTAGTAAAAATAGTTCGTTGCGCAGGAACTATTTTTTTGTGCGCCTGTGCAAAAGAAAGGAGGAGCAATGGAGCACAAAATTAGAATCGACCTTGAGGGTCAAGTTATATCTGTCCCTGAAATCGGGCAAGATATGTATAGGTTTAATCTTTCCAATGTGGCAAAAGGTGGAGTAAATGACTTCACCGTCTATGTCAAAAAGAAGAAAGATGAGACCGTAGATGTCCATAAGGGCGATACCGTTATCATCTACGGGGCGGGATATTTTAGAAAGATTGATTCCAACGGAATTATCGCTTCTGAAAACCTAACCGTCGGTGACGATGCAAGAATCTTCGTTATCAGAGAAAACAATAATGAAGGCTTCGTTGACGGTAAGACATTCTATTTGGAGAGCAGGTAAAACTGCTCTCCTTTTGCTAAGGAGGGAAAACAATGAAAGAAGAAAAACTTAAGCCTTATGAGATAGTAGCTCAAAAGGTGATTGAAATCTTAGAAGATGCAAAAAAGAAGGG
>JAGAFN010000011.1 GCA_017612585.1 Bacillota bacterium
CCCACACCCCAATAGAAAATGCGGTCACATATTGAAACCTCAAGATTAATAAACACAGATTTATTCACCTGGCCTGCTGCGCGGTGTCAAGGTATTTTTACTTATCTTGCTATACTTATTTCAACAGCCTGTATCATTTCATTATTCTCCTGTACCTCCGGTGCGCTCCGTAATTCTTCGACGGCTATGTCGCCGTCTTGCGTTTTCAGCATATTAACCTTTGCTGTATAGAGCACATTGCTCTCCCAGTAAAGCGTTCCTTCGAGTTTTATTGTGTATTCACCATCCGGAACTCTATTTCCGTTCTTATCCGTCAAATCCCAGGAGTAGGTAAGTTTCCCTCCTGAAGGTGTTGCAGAAGATATAGCATCTATTTCAGCATCAGACATATCATCAGGATTTGCTGCTTTTACCCAATTGCATAAGGAGTCCTCACGATTCCTATACCCTCTTCTTCCCGCGGTAAAGTTAGTAACAAGAATGGTCTTTACGAGTTCACCATTTTCATCTTCAACCCATATGGCAATCTGGTTGGACGCATGAGTCGATGCCCTTTGATACTGAAATGTAATATCTACTCTGCTGATTGTAGGCAACGTGCTTTTTTCATCAATTGTTTCTTCTTCCGTTTCTTCTGATATTATTTCAGGCGTTTCATCTTTTGGGGATTCAGATTCCTTTTGTTCATTATTAGCACAGGCACCCATCGTAATCATCAGTAAACACAAAATTATTAAAGCAAACTTTTTCATCACTCTTTCCTTCCGGATTTACTCCCCAAACTTCTTGGAAATTCCTCATTCAAATACTTAAGGGACTCATCCCCGAAGTAAATCTTTGTTGCATTCTTATAACTGAAATCACCTAACATTTTATCTCCTCCTATATAAGTCCATTTGTTTTAAGCCAGCTATCTATCTGTGAATCGGAGCTTTCCACTTTACTTCCGCTAATAGCCAACCCTTTCTTTACTACTGCTTGTGAACATGCCTTCTTGATGTCCGACTCGCTATGCCCCATGCCGCTTCCTTCATTTGTGCAAAGAGGAAGAATAGTCTTTCCATCAAAGTTTAGGGCATCGAGGAATGTAAATACTGCCATAGGCATTGTCCCCCAATAATTTGGATATCCGAGGATTATAGTATCGTATTCATCAATGCTATCCGGGATAGATATAAGTTCAGGTCTTGCATTTTCGCGCAGATGTTTCTTCGCTTCATCAATACACGTCATATAATCCGGCGAATACGGTTCCTTCATCTCAATCTTAAAAACATCTGCATCAATTCGATCTTTGATCTTGCCAACTGCAACCTCTGTGTTTCCGACTTCGATATATTTCATTGAGCCACCGAAATAGTTTTCGTCCGCTCTTGAAAAGAATGCAATTAATGTCCTTGCCATTATGTACCTCCTATTTCTTTTTTATATTTTCCTCATCCCAGCTTAGGACGCCTGTTTTAATTGCCTCGTCGTAGCGGGATATCTTGTAGTTGATTCTATCCATGGTGTCCTGGTATTTATCCAGTTGCCTCTGAATCTCCACCCGAACCTCTGCTAGAAGATCTCTTCGAGCTTGGAATGTACCATCTCCTTCTTGGAAGAGTTTCACATATTCAATCAGCATCTCAACTGGTACTCCTGCACTACGCATACAGACAGCATTCTCAACCCACTTTTCATCTTCCTCGGTATAGTCTCTGATGCCTCCCTTGGTGCGATTTACTTCCGGAATCACACCAACTCTCTCGTAATACCTAAGGGTATCCGGAGTCAAATCATACTTTTCACATATCTCTTTTATTGTCATTTTCCACCTCCCGGTGCATGTTTCGGTACCGTTAGCTTGATTATACAACTTGGAGTTAACTCCAAGTCAATACCCTTTTGAAAATTTAAGGACGACTTTTAATTAGCCGCCCTTATCAAAGATGCTTTTATTTGTTGTTCCTACTGCCTGTTGTCAAGGTGTTTTTACAAATCTTCCTGCAAAAATATTGACTTGGCAATGAACACTTATTAAAGGTTGTAGTGTTCCTTTATCTTCTTTGAGCATTTTACTTTCCCTTTAACGTTGATGGAAGATATGCTTTCTATCACTAAATCGTCTAAAGATTCATCGATAAGCAGTACGCCATAACCCTTAATCTTCCTTAGGTGATTGTTTTTTTGTGAAACTTCCAGTTCATTTTTTTGTAAAACCTTAATTCCCATAAACCAAATAAAGTTCCACTTGTCATAGTGCTCCTCTTCGGCCCTGATTTTGTCCTGCTTTTGGTTCAACGACTCTCTCACAGCTTGGTTTATAAAGTCGCTTCTATTTGAAAAATAGCCTTGATCTACCAATAAATCAATTTGTGACAATGTTCCAACATTCATATTGACGGATAATTTTTCTAAATTATCCATGGTTTTTCCTCCTACATCCATGCTCTTAATATACTCTATTTGGAGCATATATAGAATATCACGTATCACATCCTATGTCAACATTATCTATTACCCGCTTTATAAATACACATATCGGGTGTATTCTTGTGGCGAGATGATAATAAAGATATTCTTCCAGAATAAAACCGTCTGATAAGCACAGAGGTCGCAAACGCGACCTCTGTTAATATGTTCTTATTCACTCTTCCCGTTGCTTGTTGTCAAGGTGTTTTTACAACTTCCAATAAAATCCAATCAATTATTGTTTATTTTTCTTTGCCGTTGGGAATTCCCCACATTTCATCTGCCTTCTTTAGTAATGCATCAATATTATCTTTGTGCCTGGAAACAATATCCTCATCTTCCTTTGACAGAGCATTGCCGTAAGAATCGATATAGATAGAATATCCTTCGTCTTCTTCATACAGAAGAACTCCCAGTTCATACTTTCCACTTAATTTTGGCCAAATAATCAAGGCATCCGTAAAAGGATTTTCTCCCTCCGTTGGAGTGCCCACAGACATATTTCCAGTCAAAGACAGATAATCCGGATATTTAACACCAAAGTCATACCCTTCTTCATCCGAATAAAAATATCTGGGAACAAGAAACTCATCGATCGGGTTCTCTTCCATTCCTCGTGATAATTTGCCATATTTAACACGCGACCACCCAAACCATATGGTGTTAATAACCAAAGCTACAATCAGGATACCCACAATAATCTTGAGTGCTTTTTTCATTTCACTCCCCCCTGTTACTTCAATACCTTTCTTTGCTTTTTCCTACTGTAAAACTAACGGAAGCATATATGGTGGAATCTTTATTAAATTGCCATCATTTGAATAGTTCTTTGGATGAACAATATATGACTGGCTAATTCGTTTTGAATATATCTGCCTAAACTCATCTAGAGATGTTGTTGAATAGTTCTTTGCTGACTTTACTTCTATCGGATAAATCTTCATGCTGGTTCTGCTTTCATTGGACAGCATGAAATCGATTTCTATATCATTCCTATGCTTCTCCTCGTTATACCTTGTGTAGAAAAACAGCTTTTTTCCTTGCGCGCTTATCATCTGCGCAATCATATTTTCATATATCATCCCTTTGTTCAGTGCGAGCTTTCCCGTCATGATTGAATGATATAGATTCTCACTTGCGATCTCATTTTCACCAAATGCAAGACTGAATAAAAGGCCGGTATCACCCATATAACATTTTACAGCGGAATCATCTTTGTTCAATTCAAATCCAATATTTGGATCAGTGCACTTATAGCATAGATTGCATATCATGGAATCCCCAAGCCAGAATAGCGGATCTTCAAACATAGAGAATGTTGCTCCTTCTTCTGCTTTCTTTAGAACTACTTTTTTCTCATGAGTTGAAAGATATGCAGGTATGTTTTCGAAAATACCAGATACTCTCATATTGTATTTTCTGGATGCCTTCCTGATATCTCCTCTGTACATGGCGAGAATATCTCTTTTTTCTATATCGCTTGCGATAAAATCGCGATTATTTTCAATATATGCAACAACGCTTTGTGGCATTCCCCCTACCAACAAGTATTCTTGGAATAGACGCATGGCCTTTGTATGCATCCTTTGTTCAAGAGGCTGCTTCTCTCTAAAGCATTTTTCTATATATTCGAGAAGGATTTCTTCCTGCAACGCAGTTGCAAATTCCTCAAAATCCAAAGGGTACATTTTTATTGTTCTTTCCTCTGAAGGAATGACAATATCAGAAACGTTTTCTTTTATCGATATTAAAGAGCCAGATTCCAGGTAATCATAGCGACCATCTTGAACAAGATATTTTATTGCCTCTCTAGCCGCAGGATACTTCTGGACTTCGTCAAAAACAATCAAAGACTCTCTCTGATATAACCTGGTATTATATTCAAGCATCAGATTCTGAAAAAACACATCCAAGTTTTCCAAGTTATCAAAATTATCCTTTACAGCCTTTGATGCTTTGGCAAAATCGATGATAATATACGAACGATACTCTTTCTCCGCAAACTCTGTTAGTACAGTTGTTTTTCCAACTCGGCGTGCGCCTTCAATAAGAAGTGCTTTGCTTCCATTGGCTTCCTTCTTCCACGCCAGAAGCTTGTCGTATATTTTTCTCTTTATATTCATAAATTACCATCCTTCATATTGATTCCTACAGTACGCAATATAGATTATACATAAATACCCCACGATACGCAACCTTCTTCGCTAGAAAATCCCAAATGATACGCAACCTATTTGGCACATAAAAGCCCCGCACTCTTTAAAAAAATGCGGTGGTTAAAAACGCACTTTCCTACCTATCCCGCTACCTCCATGTCCATTCTGCAGGCAGTTTGGCATGTATAGAAAGGAAATTTGGGTACAGAAATGGGTACAGAGCCTTTTTTGTTCTAAAGAATCCAGTGTTTTCAATGCTTCCAGCCCCGACCAGCTTCTTTGTCTGGCATATAATGGGTCTTAAAGGTCCTTAAAAAGGCACATTTAATGCTTATAAGTGGGGGCGACCTCACTATTTCCACTAAAAAAGCTCCCGAGATCACTCACTCAGGAGCTATGGAATCGCGTTCTTCCGTCAAAATGGGTACAGAACTGGGTATAGACCCATTTTTCTGTAAATTTCTTCCTTTTTTAGTACAGTTTTGCACCTGCCGGAATCGAGTCATCAACCATGAGGAGATTGAGCATTTCTTCACCGTCATAATTGTTAATTGCGGAGATCAGCATGCCATTACTTTCCTCTCCCATCATCTGTCTTGGTGGAAGATTTACGATGGCGATGCAGGTCTTTCCGACCAGTTCTTCCGGAGAATAGAATTCCTTAATACCGCTCAAAATTACACGTTTTTCGGGGGTCCCATCATCCAATGTGAACTTGAGAAGCTTCTTGGATTTGGGTACCTCTTCGCAAGCCAGAACCTTTACGGCTCTAAAATCTGACTTGGAAAAAGTGTCAAAATCGACGTACTCTTCGAAGAGCGGTTCTATCTCAACTTTGCTAAAATCGATGACTTTTTTTGCCTCATTTTCGCCCTCAGAATTACCTGTTTTTCCCATTTTTTCAGCACCTACAGGCTTCATCGTCGGGAATAGAATAACATCCCTAATGCTCGGTGCGTCCGTAATCAGCATAATTACTCTGTCCACGCCGACTCCCAGGCCTCCTGTCGGCGGAAGGCCAACTTCGAGTGCGTTTACAAAGTCCATATCCATCGGATGGGCTTCATCGTCCAGGCCAAGGTCGAGTTCTCTCTGCTGCTCGACGAATCGATTGTACTGGTCGATCGGGTCGTTTAGCTCGGAGAATGCGTTTGCGATTTCCCAGCCATTTATATATGCTTCGAATCTACGAGTCTTCCTCGGATCTTTAGGATCTCTCTTTGCGAGCGGAGAAACTTCTACCGGATGTCCCACTACGAATACAGGTCCATCTAGATATCCTGGAACGTCTTCGCAGAATGCTTCGAACATCTCGGCGATAATTTTGCCGCGAGTCCAGCCCGCTACTTCCTCTGCATCGAGTCCCTTCTCTATCGCAACCTTGCGCGCGGTCTCGTCGTCGTTAATCTCGCTGAAGTCAACTCCTGTAATTTCCTTTACGGCATCTGCCATGTCGAGTTTCTTCCAAGGCGGAGTAACGTCAAACTCCTTACCCTGATATCTAATAATCGGTTCTCCGTTAACTGCAAGCGTCGCCTTGTACACTAGCTGCTCGGTAACGTCCATTACGCTCTCCATGTTTCCGTATGCCATATAGCATTCCATGGATGTGTACTCAGGGTTATGGTTTCTATCCATTCCCTCGTTACGGAACATCTTGCCCATCTCGTAAACTCTGTCGAGTCCACCGACGATAAGCCTCTTAAGATAAAGTTCGTTCGCGATACGAAGCTTCATATCGAGATCAAGCGTATTATGATGCGTATTGAACGGACGCGCATTGGCACCGCCCGCAATCACGGTAAGAATCGGAGTATCGACTTCGAGATAGCCGTAATCCTCTTCAAGGACCTTCTTCATCTCTTTGATGATCTTTGCTCTCTTAAGGAATGTGTCCTTTACTTCCGGATTTACAATGAGGTCAACGTAGCGCTGTCTGTATCTAAGGTCCTGATCCTGGAGCCCGCCCCATTTGTCGGGAAGAACCTGGATGGACTTTGATAGAAGCACAAGCTGCTCCGCATGCACGGAAATCTCATCGGTCTGGGTTTTGAAAACCTTGCCCTTGATGCCGACGATGTCGCCGATATCGTATGTCTTGAACCACTGATAATCCTCGGCTCCGATGTCGTCACGCTTTACATAGCACTGGATTCTTCCCTGCTTATCCTGAATGTCGATGAACGCAGCCTTACCCATGATGCGCTTGCTCATGATACGACCTGCAATCGATACATCCTTTCCATCAAAGGCATCAAAGCCGTTCTTGATGTCCATGCTATGCGCAGTCACGTCCCAGGTTTCCTGAAGGAATGGATCGCGACCTGCATCTCTAAGGGACTGCAACTTCTCTCTTCTAATCTGTCTCTGTTCGGAGAGCTGCTCTTCCGTCTGCTCAACCTGCTCGGCAACCTGCTCTTCATTAAGATTTCTGTTCTCGTCCATAATCTCTTCCTTTTAAATCTTTATCTCTTGATATCTTTATCTCTTTATATCTTTATCTCTTCCGACGATATCTGTTCGATTACTACTATAGATTGTTACTATATTTCTTCCATATATTACATTGCCGGCATATATTTCAATGCCGGCAGCAAACAAATCCAAAACTCTATTATGCTGTCCTGGTGATATCTATGATTTCCAATCTAATCGGTTTTCCGTTCGGTGCGGAGACCTCAACCTTGTCTCCAACCTTCTTGCCGAAGAGTGCCTTTCCTACGACTGATTCAACGGAAACTTTGATCGGATCCGAGAACGGATCGATTTCTGTTGCGTCAACGAGGCTATAGCTTTCTTCTGATTTTGATCTCGTGTCTCTAACCTTTACGGTGAGGCCAAGATTAACCATATCGAGTGTGAGATCTTCATCCTTTATGATAGTAGCTGTTCTCAGGCGCTCGGATAGCTTCATGATGCGAGCCTCGAGTTCTGCCTGTGCTTCCTTTGCCGCATCGTATTCAGCGTTCTCGGAAAGGTCGCCAAAGGCGCGAGCTTCCTTAAGGCTCTCTGCTATCTCCGGTCTCTGCGCAATAAGCTCATCTCTTTCTCTCTTAAGCTTATTATAGCTTTCCTGAGTCATTACGTTTTCTTGTGTCATTCCAACTAACTCCTTTCACTTGGGCATATGCGTCGCTCTCAAGTAGCTTTTATTTTCGCTCTAACTCGCCCATGTATATACCGCAGTATTATACTTGCAAAACCCCTTTTTGTCAATTGCCGAAATCCTTGCAATTTGGGGATTTTCTCGATGTTTTGGCCTGCAAAATTACGCTGCTTTTACGCCTGTTTATTGTCCTCAACAAAGCGCTTAATCTTCTTGCCCGTGGTCTTATCAAACTCGCGCTTTCTTATGACTATTTTCCTTATCTTCTTGAAGAGCGGCAGGTTCGCATTTATCTTATCGACCTCTTCCCACATGAGTGCGTTAAGCGCATCGTCAGTATAGTCAGCACCGAGCACCTCCTCGACTTCTTCCTTATCTATCAAAATCGTCGCGTAGATTGTGGTGTCGTTGGTGCTGTCATCATCGTCCTTTGCCCAGACCATTGACTCCGCAACATAAGGAATCTTGGAGAGTTCGTACTCGAGTTCCTCCGGGAAGACGTTCTTTCCGTTTCCTGTTATGATGACGTTCTTCTTGCGGCCCGTTATATAGATGAAGTCATCCTCGTCAACATAGCCCTGGTCTCCCGTATGGAACCAACCATCGATCAAAACTTCATTCGTTGCTTCCGGATTATTGTAATAACCCATCATGACATTTCCGCCTGAGAAACAAATTTCACCGATTCCCTCAGGATCCTTATCTATAATCTTGACTCCCATTCCCGGAAGTAGATGCCCGACGGAAGCGAGTTTCATATCCTTCTCTACGTCCGGGTTAAGCGCGGCCATCGGTGAGCACTCGGTTAGACCATAGCCCTGAACTCCGATGATGCCGATGTCGTTAAAGAACTGAAGGACTTCCGGATCTATCGCGGCGCCGCCCGAAATTATTACGCGCATTCTTCCTCCGAACACGGAGAGGATATCCTTGGTGAAGGGCTTACTTATATCTATCTTTGCCTTCTTGGTCTTTCTGTTTAGCGCAAGAAGTCTCTTTAGCGTCTTGTCCTTACCCTTCTCTTTTGCTGCTTTCCAGATTCTTTTATAAAGTGTTTCGATTAAGATCGGAACTCCAAGGAGCATCGTCGGTCTCACTTCTTCGAGATTCTTTGTTATGTATTTCAGCCCTTCACAGAATGCAATCGATGCGCCCTTGTATAGCGGCATCAAGAATGCGCATGTGCATTCGTAGGTATGGTGCACCGGAAGAACCGAGAAGAAGATATCCCAGTCGTTTACGTTTAGTATCGTCGGTGCAGCCATGAGGTTCTCTGCGAGGTTGGTGTTCGAAAGCATTACGCCCTTTGCAAATCCCGTAGTTCCCGATGTATAGAGGATTACCGCCATCTCGCCCGCGATTATTTCCGCATCGAGAAACTGCCTGTCGCCCTGCGCAACTCTTTCCTTTCCTTCTCTTACGAGTTGTGCCCAGCTTATCACTTCGTCGTCGTGTAGGCCCTCTTTGCTTGATCTGTCAAGATAGAGATCCATCTCTGCATCCATGTTTACGAGGAGCTCGAGCTTGGTTTCTCCAGACGCCTTCATCGCTTTGAATGTTTCTTCGAATCTCTTACTGAAGAGAACTGCCGAAACCTCTGCATCCTTGACGAGATATTTTAAATCTTCCGCAGGAAGCTCTTTGTCGAGCGGAACTACGATTCCGACGCCGCCGATTACCGCAAGATAACTCGACTCCCACTGATAATACGTGTCGCCTATAATTGCGATGCGCTTGCCTTTTAGTCCGCGGTTAATGAGTGCGGTTCCGAGTCCGTTGACATCCGCCTGCGCCTGCTTATACGTAATCTCGGTATATGGCTCGCCCTTAACGAACTTCTGACGGAACGCAACGTTGTCTCCATAAATCTCGACACTCGAATTAAACATCTGCTTGATGTCCGTAATCGGCCTTCCCGTCTTATATCTAAGATACGGATCCGTGCTCGCGGCTATATCCGCGATGACCTTCTCCGCATGCTTTCTCTCTTCTTCCTTGATTGCCCTGTAATCCATGCTTCCTCCTGATTCCTCGCCTTCAACAAAGTTGCCATATCTCTTGATCTTCCCCGTCGTCGTCATCTCAAAATCCTTCTCGCGGATATTGATTCTCTTGATTGCCTTGTACTCGGGCATAGTATCGTTTATCTTGTCAATTAAATCTCTATAGAAATCGTAAATCTCGCTGCTGTTCATTTCGCCATGCTGCTTTTTGAGAAGAGCAAAGTCCGGCTGAATATCAGCAGTAACGAGCACGTTCCCAACGCGCTTATCCGTAACTCCGTGAACAAGAACTTCTTTTACGAGTTCGTTTTCTTTTATCTTTTCTTCGAGCTCCTCAGGGAAGATATTCTTTCCGCCCTTTGTTACAATGACGGTCTTCTTTCGTCCCGTGACATAGAGAAACCCATCCTGATCCATACGACCAAGATCGCCTGTATATAACCAGCCGTTTCTTATGACCTCGTCTGTCGCGGCCTGGTCCTCATAATAACCGAGCATTATCGAAGGACTCTTGACTACGATTTCCCCGATGCCGTCTGAATCCGGATTCTCAATCTTCACCGTGGTTCCGCTCATTGGGCGACCGACAGAACTTGCGATGCTGTAATTGTTTTGATTAACCGCGATTATCGGTGCGCATTCCGTCATGCCGTAACCCTGCATCATCGGAATTCCCATCGCCTCAAAGTCTTCGATAACCTTGGGGTCGATCGCTGCGCCACCCGCTATGAACTGCTGCATGCTTCCGCCGAGCGCTTCGTGTACGGATTTAAACATCCTCTTCATCACCCTCGGATTGTTGTAGAGTTTCATTCTCTTGGAGATGTCGATTGCTCTCTGAAGTTTCTCGAGCTGCCCTGATTTCTCTGCTTGCTTGAACATGCTCTTATGTATCTTCTCAAAGACGAGCGGCACGCCTACCATGCAGTTCGCTTTGACCTCTTTCATATTTTGTGTGATGTATTTAATTCCTTCGCAGATTGCAAGCGTTTTTCCCTGATAGAAAGTCGTCCAATCCACGCAGGTGTTTTCAAACGTATGATGCGTCGGAAGAATCGAAAGTACTATCCAATCGTCACCGAGCATCATGCGCTTTGACATATTTACTACGTTGCTTGAAATATTTTTCTGCGATAGCATTACGCCTTTCGCGGATCCCGTGGTTCCCGACGTGAATATCAAAGTGCACATCGCATTTGGATCTATCTCGGCGTCGATAAATCTTCTATCTCCTTCTCCCGCGACGAGCGCTCTTCCCGCTTTGATTATTTCAGGAAGCGAATAAATCTTATGTCCTTCTATGTCGGATCTTTCGTTCATGCAAATAAAGAATTCTAGATCGCACGGGTCTTTGAAAACTTCCGATAGTCTCTTTTCGAATTTGCTCGAGAATATAAGTGCCGACGCGCCCGACCTCTTAACGATTCCGTAGAGTTCTTCCGCAGGAAGATTCTTATCGAGAGGAACGATGACGCCCACTCCGCAGACAGTAGCAAAATAACTGAGGAACCAATAGTAAGAAGTCTCGCCGATAAGCGCAATCTTCTTACCCTTTAGTCCCATGTCAATAAGCCCGGTTCCGAGCACATTCATGTCCTCGAGAACCTGGGCATACTTAATAGAGCGATAAGTTCCGCCGGGTTTGTCCTTCTGGAGGTAGGCTGACTTATCGCTGAACATTTCGCAGCTGCTTCTTATTATGTCGCGTAGATCCGCAACGTCTCTTGTGGGGTGATCAACACCATCAAACTTCTTATGATTCATTCTCTTTCTTTGAGCGGCCACCATATATGTATTCCGAGAACGCTCTCGCTCTGTCCTCGCGCAGCGGTACTAAGCGCTTTCATCGTGGCCATCCACAAGTGGATACCACTCGAAACCGCTAAGGACCGGCGCTGCGGACGTCTCGTCACACATATATGGCGGCCGCTCATTTACATACAATAATTACTTTAATACAATTTTATGGAACTTCTTCTTACCTTTTTGAATAACGAGGACGCCGTCTTCGAAATCGGCGGCTGTTATGTTCTTGCGAGTGTCGGTTACTTTTTCGCCGTTTAGGGATACGCCGCCCTGTTCGATGGTGCGACGAGCGTCGCCGTTACTTTCGGCTAGTTTTAGTTCGCTTAGGAGCGAGATAAGTCCCTTTCCTTCGCCGGCGAAATCGTCCGCCGCCATTTCTGTTGTCGGAATATCCGCAGACGCTGCTCCGCCTGCGCTAAATGCAGCGCGCGATGCGTCGAGTGCTTTCTGTGCTTCTTCTTCACCGTGAACGAGCTTTGTTATTTCAAACGCGAGAATTTCCTTTGCCGTATTTATTTCTGCACCCTCGAGCGCCGAAAGACGATTCACTTCTTCCATCGGAAGGAAGGTCAACATGCGGAGACAGCTGTTAACATCTGCGTCCGCAACGTTTCTCCAGTACTGGAAGAACTCGTAGGGGCTGCATCTATTCGCGTCGAGCCAGAGTGCGCCCTTCTGGGTTTTTCCCATCTTCTTTCCGTCGCTCGTTGTGAGGAGCGAGAATGTCATGCCGTAAACTTCTTTCTGAAGGAGCTTTCTTGTTAGATCAACGCCGCCAATTATATTCGACCACTGGTCGTCGCCTCCGAATTCAATCTTGACATCAAAGTCTCTCGCCATAACCATAAAGTCATAGCTCTGCATGAGCATATAGCTGAACTCAAAGAATGTAAGTCCTGTTTCTCTTTCCATTCTTTGTTTAAACGCTTCGGATCTCAGCATGGTATTTACGTTGAACTTGGATCCGATTTCCCTTACGAATTCAATGAACTTGAGCGGTCTAATCCACTCGCCGTTATTTACGGAAACAGCCTTTCCGGGTTCCGGTTCTTTGTTCTGATGGCCCGGTTCGTAAACGCCGCCGTTCCCCTCGTACTTCCACTCGTCGTCGAATTCGATGAATCTCTCAAAGAGTTTCTTGAACTGCGCGCAGTTATAGTCGATAGTCTCGACATCCATAAGAGTACGCATGTCAGTACGTCCCGAAGGATCGCCTACCATTCCCGTTCCGCCGCCGAGAAGAACAACCGGAGTGTGCCCAAACTTCTGCATATACATGATTATGATAATCTGCATGAAATGTCCCACGTGAAGACAGTCCGCCGTCGGGTCGAACCCGATATAGAATTTCACCTTCTCGTTTTGCAGAAGTTTTCTTACAGCCTCTTCATCAGTCGACTGCTCGATAAGTCCTCTCTCTTTCAGAACGTCATAGACGTTATCGCATTTACTTACATTGTCCGGAATTAACTGTTTCATTTTTTACTCACTTTCATTATTTAGTTCCAAAGAGTCTATCGCCCGCGTCGCCTAGTCCCGGTACGATATATGCATTTTCATTTAGATGGTCGTCCTTGGCCGCGATATAGATGTCGATGTCGGGATGCGCTTCGCTAAGCACTTTTATTCCTTCGGGTGCTGCGATTAAGCACATAAATCTTATATCCTTGGCGCCACGTTGCTTTATAAAGTCAACAGCCGCAACTGCACTTCCTCCCGTCGCAAGCATCGGATCTAGGACGAATACTTTTCTCTGATCGATGTCGGTCGGCAGCTTGCAATAATACTCTACAGGTTCGTGCGTCTCAGGATCTCTATAGAGTCCGACGTGTCCAACCTTTGCTGTCGGAACGAGTTCAAGCATTCCGTCAACAAATCCGAGACCTGCTCTGAGAATCGGAACGATCGCGATGTCTCCTCCCGAGAGCATATTTGCCGTTGTCTTGCAGATTGGAGTCTCGATTTCCACCTCCTGAAGCGGAAGGTCTCTCGTAGCTTCAAACCCCATGAGCATAGAAACTTCTCTCGCGAGATCTCTGAACTCCTTAACCGGAGTGTTGACATCTCTCATCATTGATACTTTGTGCTGAATTAGCGGATGATCAAATACATAAACCTTTCCCATCTTGCGACTCCTTTACTATTACCGGTGAATCAATTTCTATAATTTATATCGAGCATTGCTTATTGTTTTCTATCGGTTTACATCTCGTCCAGCTTGGCGACGCGTCTTGCGTGACGTCCACCTTCGAATTTACTATTTAGCCAAGTGTCTACTATTTCGATTGCGAGTTCCTTCGGTGTTGTTCTTCCTCCAAGCGCAATAATATTTGCATTGTTATGTCTTCTTGCGAGCTCCGCCATCTCCGTACTCGTGCAAAGCGCACATCTAACGCCCTTCACTTTATTCGCCGCGATTGAGATTCCTATTCCGCTTCCGCAGCATACGATTCCAAGATCGGCCTTTCCCGACGCAACGGCTTCTGCGCACGCCTTACCAAAGTCCGGATAGTCTACCGACTCATCGCTATCCGTCCCAAAGTCTACAATCTGAATCTTCTCAGGAGTTCCATCAGTCACGCCCTCGTCATTCAGTTTGGAACTCGGCGCAGTTCCGAGAGCCTTTAGATGCTCTTTGATTTCATTCTTAAGTTCGTATCCGCCGTGATCTGCGGCAAGAGCTATAATCATACTTCCTCCAATACGCGCTTTGCTACTACATGCGTTGCTACTATATGCGTTGCTACTCGCATCATCTATTCTTTCGCATCCTTCGACGCGCCTTATATTGTATCCCGCGGCCTTCAGCATTCTGTTCATGACCGCGAATCCGATTCCTTCTTCGGGAAGCGCCGTGACTAGAATATTATCGACTCCCTCTTCATCTGCGCTTCTTAGTCCGGCAAAGAATTCTTTCGCCGCAACCTCTTCATCATCAAAGTCGAGAATCTTGACTTTCTTTCCTTCGGATTCGAGTCTTGCAGCTTCGCGAAGCATTTCTTGGCGCACTTCATCTTCATTGCCTTCAAAGATTGTCATCTCAGCCTTTGGTGCATAATGCTTATATTTCATGCCCGGAGCTTTCGGTCGAAATGTTTCGGCACCGTCCGCGTTGTCGTAATCGGAACTTGCTTCGTCGCTTTCGCCTTCGTTGCCAAATTCTTTCCTGACTTTCAGCGCTGGATCGATATCTGCATCTTTTCCGAGAACCATAGCGAGCATCTCGGGAGTTATTACCCCGGGTCTAAGTACGCATGGTGTATCTTCGGTCATATCCACTACCGTCGATTCTATTCCGTGCTTGCACATGCCGCCCGCGATTATCGCATCTATTCTTCCGTCCATATCGTGGATCACGTGATCTGCGGTTGTCGGACTCGGCTTTCCTGAAACATTTGCACTCGGTGCGGCAATGGGAACTCCCGCTTTTCTTATTAGGCTTCTCGCTGTTTCCTCAAGAGGAAGCCTAACGCCGACCGTACTGAGTCCCCCTGTGGTCACATCGGGAACCTCCGGAAGCCTTGGAACCACCATGGTTAGCGGTCCCGGCCAAAATGCTTCCGCAAGCATCTTCATATCTTCCGAAACGCTCGGTGTTAGCTTTGATAAATCTTCTGCATCTGCTATATGAACTATCGTCGGATTGTCTGACGGCCTTCCCTTTGCTTCGTAAATCTTCTTTACCGCAATTGGGTCGAACGCATTGGCTCCGAGTCCGTAGACCGTCTCCGTGGGAAATGCCACAATCCCGCCTGCCGCGATTATCTCCGCAGCGCGCTCAATATCTTCTTCAGTTGTTCCAAGAATTATGGTTTTCAAAATCAATTATGTCTCTTTATCTTCTGCTCGCCACGACAAGCGACTCAATATTTCTTCGCAATTCGCTTTACGCGCCGAATGCTTTCATCTTCTCCGCCTGGTCGCTCGTAATCAGGTTGTCGATTAGTTCATCTATATCGCCGTCCATGATTGCGTCAAGTTTGTACAGCGTAAGTCCGATTCTGTGATCGGTGCATCTTCCCTGCGGGAAATTATATGTCCTTATTCTCTCCGATCTATCGCCGCTTCCGATTTGACTCTTACGCTCAGCGGAGATTTCCGCCTGCTGCTTCTGGAGCATCAAATCATAGAGACGAGATTTGAGAACCTTGAATGCTTTTTCTTTGTTTTTAATCTGCGACTTTTCGTCCTGGCATGTTACGACGAGTCCCGTCGGTTCATGCGTAAGTCTAACAGCCGAGTCCGTTGTGTTTACGCACTGTCCACCGTTTCCGGACGCGCGGTAAACATCTACTCTCACATCGTTCGGATCGAGATCGACCTCAACGTCGTCGACTTCAGGAAGCACCGCTATCGTCGCGGCAGAAGTATGAATTCTTCCGCTCGACTCTGTCTCCGGAACTCTCTGAACTCTGTGAACGCCGCTCTCGTATTTCAGTCTCGAATAAGCGCCCTTACCCTTGATGAGAACTGTCGCTTCTTTTACTCCTCCGATGCCCGTGTCGTTTATATCCATGAGTTCGGTCTTCCAACGATGGCGCTCCGCATAGCGCATATACATTCTTAAGAGGTCTCCGCCAAAGAGCGCAGCCTCGTCTCCGCCCGTTCCCGCGCGAACCTCGAGGATTACATTCTTCTCGTCGTTCGGATCTTTTGGAAGAAGAAGTATCTTGAGTTCCCCTTCGAGCCTCTCTATCTTCTCTTCCGCGTCGCCAAGTTCAAGCTTTGCGAGTTCTCTCAGTTCCTCATCGCTTTCGGCTTCTAAGATCTCCTTTGCGTCCGCAAGCGATTCCTTTGCCTTCTTGTACTCCTCGTACTTCTTTACGATGGGCTCCATCTCGCCCATCTCCTTCATGCACTTCTGCCACTCAGGCTGGTTCGCAATCACGTCCGGATCCGCAACCTTAAGCGACATCTCCGCATATTTTTCAGTTATAAAATCCAATTTATCAAACATGTATTTTCTCCGTTCATCATGTAATAACTATCGCGTTTTGCATCACGTATGTCACGCACACTACGTGTCATGCACAGCCTTGTGCGTAGTTACAACATGATTAATATTTTTGCCACGAGCACCACGCAGACGAGCGCGACAGGATATGTCGCTGCGTATGATGCCGCAACGTCGTCCGTGCCCGCAGTCTGAATAAGCGCGCCGAGCGCAGGCGTACTCGTCATTCCGCCCGTAATCGATCCGAGCGCATTGAACAAATCTATCTTGAAAACTTTCTTTGCCAGTATGTAACCCACTATCATCGGAACGAGCGTGATGATTACACCGTAGATGAAGTAGGACAGTTTGATATTTGCTGTAAAGTTTACTCCTCCCGGAACACCCGCACCTATCAAAAAGAGTCCGAGTCCGAGTTCGCGCACAAAGTTTAATGTCGTCTTGCTTACCGTCAAATCAATATTTCCGATATGCCCAAAATGTCCAACTATGAGTCCCGCAAGAAGGCATCCGCCTGAGTTACCGAGAGAGAAATTGATTCCCGGAATTTTGATTGCGCCGATAAGGCAACCGAGGGTAACGGCAAGAGCAAATGCGAAGAATCCAAAGTTTTCGATATATAATCTCTTCGTTTTGCTTTCTTCCGTCTTGATGGTCTCCGCCGCAACGAATCTTTTTACCTCTTCTTCAACATTCACCTTGAGAATCTTGGGCATAAGCTGAACAAAGAATACAACTCCCAAAACTCCAAAGAGATACGAGATTCCGTAACCCGTTGTAACGAGGTCCCCCATCTCGCCCGCAACTTCCTTTGCCGCGGATAGTCCCGGCGTGCTCGTGAGCGCTCCCGTCATTAGGCCGACTGCCATCTCGGGCTGAAGATTGGAATCTACCGTAATCAGTATTCCCGTTGTCACAGCGCCGATTCCGATTATCACGACGCCCATGATGACAAATTTCAAAAAGCTTCGGTTTAGTGAGCGAAAAAACTTTGGTCCCGCTATGAGTCCGACCGCAGTTACAAACATCGCGGTTCCGAGACTCGACACAAAACTGAATCTTGTTTTAAGTGCATCGTTGAAAAGCGCTATCTCCGTTTCGCCGATTGTGAATGACGGCACTTTGCTCGCCAATATTCCATATAGTATTGCAGCAAGAAGTACTCCTGCAGTTCCGAGTGAAATTCCTTTGACGGATATGGAACCGATTAGGTAACCGATCGTCATAATGAGGAATACCATGAATATGATTGAGAACACACTTCCGACAACACCGCCTAAATAAACCATTTCGTTTTTATCTCCCGTTTAATGTTTCCTGTTGATTTCTAGTTTGATTGCTTACTCGCTGTCTTGCGCGATTACCTCGCCATACGTTCTATTTGAATGCGAGTCCATGCCCTATCGGGTTTCCGCTCTTCGCTTCTTTTAATGCCGCGCGGAGCTCGTCTCTAAACTTTGGATGTGCGCAGTTTTCTATTATCACTTCCGCACGTTCAAATGCAGTTAATCCGCGAAGATCCGCTGCACCCTGCTCGGTAACTATTACATCGACATCATGCTCGGTATGATCGACGTGTGATACCTTGGGAACGATGCAGCTGAGCTCGCCGCCCTTTGCAGTCGATGCGGTAGTAAAAATCGTAAGTCCCGCATTTCTTGCAAAGTCGCCCGAACCGCCGATTCCGTTCATGATACGTTTACCGGCTACATGCGTTGAATTTACATTGCCGGAGAGATCGGCCTCGAGCGCGGTATTCATCGCGATGAGACCGAGGCGCTTTATGACTTCGGGAGAATTGCTTATCTCCTCAGGACGCAAAACTATTTTGTCCTTGTATTTATCTATGTTCTCAAAGACAGCTTTCTTTCCCGATGGCGAAATCGTGAGCGCCGTCGCCGAAGCCATCTTTACTTTTCCCGAATCGATCAGTTTAAGAACCGCATCCTGCATCACCTCTGTGTAAACAGTCAGATTCTCAAAGTCCGATTCCGCGAGACAGCTAAGCACTGCATTTGCAACGCCGCCGACTCCCGACTGAAGCGGAGGAAGCGGATTGGAGAGGCGTCCCACCTCAACTTCTTTTTCGAGGAATGCGATTAAGTGCTCCGCGATTGCCTGCATCGTTTCGTCGGCAGGCTGGAGCTCGCTGTTTCCATCAATGATGTCCGAGAATATAATCGCCGCAATCTTGTCCGGGCTGCACGGAATATATGTAGTTCCGATTCTGTCGCCGGGCTTTGTTATCGGAATCGGTTTCGTGTTCGGCGCCTTCTCGCAAGTGTAGATGTCGTGCACGCCTTCTATCTCAACCGGCATCGCCGTGCTGATTTCAACGATTACCTTGTCCGCAACCTTGACGAGCGTGTCGGAGCAACCGACCGACGCAGTTGGAATAATATTTCCCTCTTCATCGATTGCCGCAGCTTCCACAACAGCAAAGTCTATATTTCCGAATATGCCCTGCTTGATCCATGTCGGAACCTGGCTCAGGTGGATGTCCACATAGTTTATCTCGCCACTGTTGATGCGGTCCCTTATGTCCTTGTTGGTCTGATACGGGTATCTCCGTGCGATTACACCCGCCCTGGAAAGAGATCCGTCGATTTCGTCTCCGACAGATGCACCCGTGATGAGCGTAATGCCGAGCTTTTCGCCCGCATCGCCCCTTGCGGCAAGTGCAAGCGGGAACGCCTTGGGATATCCAACTGCGGTAAATCCCGCCATCCCGATAGTGTCGCCCTCTTTAACAAGCGCCGCAGCCTCTTCCGAACTTACTACCTTGCTCCTTAGGCTCTCGTTTCTGATACGCTTAATAGCTTCGTTTTTCCCCATTTTAGGCCCTCCGAATGACCAAAAAAACATCCGTGAACCTTCCTTTATTTTCCACCACTCACTAAATAATTATTGTACCATTTTTGGCCACGCTTGTCATTAGTTCGTACATTATTATATGCACTTTCTTATATCCGCGGTCTTACTTGCGAGGAGCAGATAGTATATAATAGATTTGCAGTAATTTGAGAAAGAGAACAGTAAAATGCAGACTTCAGAGAGTTTTAAACTTAGTGCCCTCCTGTCATTTTCGGGCGGACTTCAGGATGCGTACACCTATAACGTGAGAGGAAATATCTTTGCCAATGCGCAAACCGGAAACGTAGTCCTGATGAGTCAGAATTTTATGCAGGGAGAACCGACGCAGGCCCTTAGGTACATGTGGCCAATTATTTCATTTGCGTGCGGAGTATTTGTTGCAGAGAGAATTGAAAACAAATTAAAGGAAAGCCAAAGGATTCATTGGAGACAGGCAATACTTTTTGTGGAGATGGTAGTCCTTGCGATAGTAGGCCTCCTTCCACTCAGCATGGAGATGCTGGCAAACATTATGGTTTCCTTTGCTTGTGCCATGCAGGTGCAGACATTCAGAAAAGTCCACGGTTACGGCTATGCCAGCACAATGTGCATAGGAAACTTAAGAAAGGGAACAGAGAGCCTATCCAAGTATATGCGTAACAAAGACAAAGAATCCCTCAACAAGGCGCTCCACTTCTTTGGAATAATCCTCATATTCGCGATTGGCGCGGGCGTCGGCGGCGTGCTTTCCGGAATCATCGGCATAAAGACAATCTGGATATCCGTCGCCATACTTATGATAGTAACAGCCATGATGATCAAGGAAGCGTATTGATTCACATGCATTGATTTATGCGTGTTGATTCATCTTAGACCCTTGAACACAGATAGTATTATGCATGCAAAAAGGGAACGCCTTCTGCGTTCCCTTTGCTTTTTGATATGCGTGCAGCAATCAGTTCGATTAGTCCATATTGTATTTGCTCTTGAACTTTTCTACGCGTCCGCCACGGTTGACGAACTTCTGCTGTCCTGTAAAGAACGGGTGGCACGCCGAGCAAACGTCAAGCCTCATTTCAGGCTTTGTTGACTTGGTTATAAACTCGTTTCCGCATGCGCAAGTAACTTTACATTCCACATATTCAGGATGGATTCCTTCCTTCATGCTTCTACCTCTTTCTGCTCGGGCTATCCCGTGCTAATCTTAGTCCTGTGCTTTTGCACAGCCTATGTATTGTATCATAGCGTTAGCACCTACGCAACCCCTATATTTAGTGGCTTTTTTGGTGCGCTAGCGCCTTTCGGAGCGATTCTCACGAGCCAATTCTATGCCCTCCCCGGAACGCATTTAGATATACTCATAATTACATCCACCGAAAGATGGATCAAAATTGCAGATGCTCTTATAACCGCAGTATGTGCACGGATCGCTTGTCCCGAGTTTCTTTGGCCTAAGCTCGATGCGGCCGGCCATTATATCTTCGCAGATATCAGAGGTTATCGCTCTAACCTCTTCCTGGAGTCCGTCGAGGTCCTCTTCTGATATCAAATACTTCCCTGAAGACTTGTCGAATTCTCCGTCCTTCTTTCTTCCTAGCTTTACGACCGACGATTTGCCATCAAACTCTCCCGCAATCTCCCTTATAACGTCATCGTCATCGATTAGCACGCCGTCCATCCTGTAACTCGCCTTGAGACTTTCTTCAAATGCCTCGCGCGCCTCTTCCTTAACCATAGCGTCAACAGATCCTCTCGGTTCTGTTATCAGGAAGTAGAAGAGTCCCGCAGGCTTTTTCTTCCCTTCGCGCGCGGCCTCGAGATAAAGCATTAACTGCAGGCTATACCCCGCACGCACAGCGTCGAGGTCTAGACTCATATTCCCGGTCTTGTAATCGATAATCTTTACGCGACCGCTGTTCATGATATCCAGCCTGTCGATTCTTCCTTCGATATAAACCTTTCTTCCGTCCGAAAGGGTTCTTTCTATCGGCGCAAGCACGGTCTTACCGTCACCTGACTTACCGTACCTTCCAAACTGAACTTCGTAGCGACTTTCCTTGATATCTCCGATTCTCGCCTGCTCGACCAAAGTCCACGCAACAAATTTGCATGCGGATATTGCGCGATTAAGAAGATAGTTCTCCGCACCCTTCTTTTTGAAAAGCTTATCGTGATACTCTTCCGCCCATTCGTTTGCAAAGAGTTCAATCATATCATCCGCTTCTTCATTTGTTATCGTATCCCACGCATTATTATCTGTGAGAGCCGCGGCGAAACGCTCGAGCGTGCTGTGATAGAGGTCCCCTATCTCGCGCCCCGCAACTTCGTCAACCCGCTCCTCCTCCACACGCAGTACGTACGAAACAAAATGCTTGTACGGGCATGAACTGAAGTTCTCAAGTTCCGAAGGACTGTACGAATCATTGAACATATAGTCCATGACATTCTTTCCGAGGTCCTCCTGCGCATTCGTGAAATCGAGATTCTCCTGTATCGTTCTCAGGTTGTCGCTTCCCTCTTTATTGTCTTTATCCGAAAGCCATTCCGAAACGACATTCCATCCCTCGTCGACCGGCTGTCCGAGTTTTTGATTTCTCATCGCTTCGCTATAGCGCCTTAATGTGTTCGTGTCGCCTCCGAGCCTTGCGGAAATATCATCCGAAAGATTTGGATCCTCTGTCTCCTTTAGGTCCGTGAAAATCTTTTTGATGGTTGCTATGACTTCCGAAGGCTGGAGTGCATCTCCCTTTGCGCCTGCGGTGCTGTATGAAATCCAGAGATCCTCTTCGGCTTTGAACATGCATCTATACATCGCCATGTCTTCTTCCATGCGCCTTACGTCAGAGTCCCCGCCAAAGGCAAAGCCCTCGGCTTCGAGTTCTGCCATCTCTTCTTTGCTGAAGAGCACATCGTCAGAAGGTTTAAGCGGAAGTATGCCGTCGTTTGCACCCATTATGATTACAGATTTTACGTCGCCCGCTCTCGTTCTCTGCATCGTTCCGAGAAGCATATCGTCCGCACTCGGCGGAAGAACTCCTATCTCGAGCTGCGAGAGTCCCGCTCTCAGAATCTCTCCGAACTCCTTTCCGTCAAAGGGCGTACTGCCCATGATTTCTTCTATCTGATCGAAGATTGTCTTGATGACTTCCCAAATCTGTTCGCTCTCTTCTGCGACATCCGGCGCACCAACGGAGCGCTGAACTTCAGAGAGCGCATTCATTTTTTCTTCTATGTTAAGACTATCTTCAAAAAACGCCTTTACTTCTCCGATGAACTCTCCGTATGTCTTGCTTTTTTTATAAAGTTCCTCGAATTCCAAAAGTGGCGGTATCGCCTTCTTCCTTATTTCTTCTATAGCGTTAAGTCCGCCGTCCCGATAGCGCCTCATATACGAACCGCGCGTAAACTCCTTCTTCCATGTTGTTCCGCGAACCCTGAGTCTATATGCGTACTGCTCGAGCGCAGCAATTTCTTCGCGAGTGAGCTCCGTGATGCCGCTCTTAAGCGCAGCTATAACATCCTCAGCCCTATATCCGTAGATCATCGAATTTAGAAGTGCAGAAATATAAATCGCAATCGGCGAATTAACGACCTTGCGTTTCTTGTCGTCAAATACCTCGAGTCCGTATTCCTGGAAGACGCGAGAAATTATCCCTCCTCTTTCACTCTGGTCATTACAGATTACAAGAATGTCAGAAAGGCGATAGCTTTTTTCCCTAAGAAGCTCCCTGATATGCGATGCAGCGGCCTCCACTTCCGCATAAGGAGAAGCGCATTTAACAAGCGACACTCCCTCGTACGCGTCTTCTCCCTTCTCCTCTCTTATTCCGACGGAAAAGAGTTCCCTTTCAAGCGTGGCAATTCCCGGCGCACGCTCTCTTGCTGCATACGATTTTTTTTCGTCCTCATTAAGATCGATTACAAAATGCTTGGATCCCGCATCATCAGCGGATTTCAAAAGCTCTCCCGTGACCTTTGACGAAAGCGTGAACAAATCCTCGTCTCTCGCATTAACGTCCCATGTCAAAAATACGTTTACCGATTTCGCGCGTTCCATGAGCGCCTCTATGAACGAAAGATTCTTTGGTGTGAAACTGTCGAATCCGTAAATCCAAATATTGCTCCCTGCAATGAGCTCCGATTCGCGCGTCGCTTCCGCATACATCGATATCAAGTCTTCCGAGTCGGTGTATTTACCCGCAATCGCCTCTTCGTACTTCCCGTAAACAAAATTAATATCGCGAAGCTTTCTCTGAAGCGCGGTTGCGTTTGTGAGTCCTCTCGCCGCAACGACTTCCTCTATCTCCGCAGGCGAAACCTCGTACTGCTTTGCCTTTGAAATAAAATCGTTTACAGCCGCAACAAAGTTTTCTCTTCCCCACATCCCCTTAAATGCGTCGAGGTTTTCATTTTCGTCGCGAAGAATTTTTGAAACGAGCATGTGTCGGCCGTAGCGATTGATAACAGTCTTCTTATCCTTTCCGCATTCGGAAAGAAGTCTCGAGCCGAGCCTTGAAAAACTTAAAATTTCAATATCCAGGAGCACCTTGGAGTCGAGCCTGGAAAGAGCCTGCTTTTCTGCAACCAAAGTATACTGGTCGGGAACAAGCACCAATGTGCGCCCGCCGACCTCTTTAATCATGCTGTATATGAACTTTTCTTTATCCACGGTCTCGCGACCGCGGTAGATGTTCAGCATTTATTTCTCCTCACAACATCAATCCACAAAATAATCCCCCGAAGATCTTATGCAATTTACAAAAGTATCTTCCAGAGATCATCTGCTTCTTCAATTATATAGTCCGGCGTGAATACGTCAGCCTTATCATCGCTTCCCAATTTGAGTTGTCCTCCCGAAGAATCGCCGCACGCGCCAGCATCCTTTGCCGTGCTCTCTACTCCCGACTTTGCCACCTCTGACCATCCAACCATAACGGTCGTCATGCCGGCGTTCTTTCCGCATCCCATATCGAATGCGCTGTCGCCAACCATGATTGACTCCTCCGGAGTGCTTCCGAGTTTCTTAAGGCAAATCAGTGCGGGCTCGGGGTCCGGCTTATGCTTATCAGTGTCCTCGACAGTTACCAGCGCATCAATCATATCTTCCAAGCCGAACTTCTCAAGTCCCATGATTGTGGAATTTCTCAGGCGTGATGTCGCGATTCCAACTTTGTATCCGCGCTTCTTTAGATCAATAATCAGTTCCTTCATGCCGGGGAAGATTTCTATCTCATCCATAAAGATTTTCTTTTGATAGTTCCGATAGATTTCAACGGACTCCTCCACATCAAAGTCCGGAAAAGTCCTCTCCATTGTATAATAAAGCGGCTCGCCAAACGTGGAGAGTATGTACGAAATATCTCCCTCAGCGCCGGTTCTCGCCCTATAAACCGCCTGCCATGACCCCACGATTAACTGATTCGTATCCGCAATCGTCCCGTCAAAATCAAAAACTACAGTTGTAAACTTCTTTTTCATCTTATTCTCCATGCTGCTTTTCCATGCACTTATTATATCATCACTTACACTTTTTCAGTAAATCGAGAGCCCTTTTAATCCACTCCGTGCCGCCGCTCAGCTTATATCCCGTGAAGCCTGAGGTCACAAGGAGCTCCTTGATTTCGTCCCTGCCTATATCTAGGTTTACAAGCTTTGAAAAGCTGATACCCATTTCGGAGAGTTCTTTAATATAGTCCCAATACGTTCCCGCAGGACCAAAGGTTGTCGCATACTCTTCTATATTCTTGCATGCCTTTTTTACCGTCTCTTCCGTGTCCTCGTAGAATAAACTGCGACCATTGTCATACAGGGGATAGAACGATTCCAACCCACTATCGTCAATTTTTACCGCAATGTTCGAGAGATGTCTGTCATCCTGCCTCGTCACAAAATCAAGGGCAATCATTCTAGCAAAATCCGCAATATAATTTGGTCTAGCCGATATAAGATTGTTTAATTCGTTCTCTCCTCTCTCGGAGACGAGCCTTCTGAAGTGGACGATGTGCTCGTTTATGAAATCATATTCAAAAACCGAAAACATTTGCTTTTCGTTCACCTTATAGCATCTGCAGCACGGAACCTTCATTAGTTTCGCCAGCTTATACACCGCGATTTCCGATTCAATATCAGTCGACAGCGGATGTATTCTTTCTTTATATATTCCATACTTTCCGCGATAAACACCGTAGCGCTTAATATTGTAGCCTTCCGGCGTGTCAACGCTGTCCCCTTCAAGATCTTTCTTCATTCTAAATACTGAATCAAAGACATCGCTCACGGCATCTGCCATCCTGTCGCTCTCTTTTTCCGCAAGCCAAAGCATGTCCTTTGCATTTATCGCCTTTGTTTTTTCGGCAATTTCAAATATGTCATAACTTGATAGCCCAAGTTTAAATAGTATTTTTTCGATATCCCTTCTGTCCCTGCTCACAATTCTTTCTGCCAAGAATTCTTGAAGTTCAGTTCTTGTCCAGTGACTTTTCCCTTTTGTATATGCGCTTACAACCGGGTTATAGTCAGGCTTTGTAAACGAAACCTCACGGTTTCCGTTTATTACTCCAATTACGTCGTCTTCCCACTTTAGATATCTCCGCGCATATACGTTATACTCAAAACCAACCTCGGATTCGGCTACCATTCCGGCGGATTCGCCTTCGCGAAGCCCGTATATCATTTGCTCCAGTTCTTTTCTTTCTTCCAAAGCTTTTTTATATGCTTCAAGCTCGTCGGTCTTGATATATTTGCTCTTTATCTTGTTGCCTTCTCTCCACTGCAAATAGAAGCGCTCTTTTCCGTTTATGCGTTTCTTTGATATATAGCCCTTGGGGAGATTCGCTATTCGTTTTTCTATTGCTTTTTTATCATGCTCATTATTCATGGTTTTTATCCTCAATAAAATATCGCCGCAGTTATCCACGACGATATTATAACCTACAATAACCTACAATGTCAAATATGTAGGTTACAGGCGGTCCGGTATAGACACCGCTACGGCATCACCGCCCGCCTAACTATTCCTATTCCGTCTCCTCGAGTTTCTTATATGTCTCGTATCTCGCCTTGGCCTCGACTTCGGCTTTATCAAAGAGTTCCTTGGCGTTCTCCGGGAAGCTCTTATATAGCGATGCGTAGCGATCCTCGCCTGCGAGGAAGTCCTTATATGCAATCGTGGGCTCCTTGGAGTCGAGCGTGAACTTGTGCTCGGACTTGGCGGGATCATATCTATATAGCGGCCAGTAACCGGAATCGACAGCCCTCTTCATCTCCGCCTGAACCTCGTCCATTCCCGCCTTGATGCCGTGGTTGATGCACGGCGCGTAGGCGATTATTATAGACGGCCCCGGATACGCTTCAGCCTCTGTAATCGCCTTCATAAGTTGATTAGGATCCGCACCCATAGCAACCTGCGCGACATAGCAGTTATCATAAGCCATCATCATGCGGCCGAGATCTTTCTTGCCGCTCTTCTTGCCAGACGACTGGAACTGCGCCACCGCTCCGAGCGGAGTGGCCTTACTGCTCTGTCCACCCGTATTGGAATAAACCTCGGTATCGATTACGAATACGTTGATGTCTTCTCCCATCGCGATTACGTGGTCGAGCCCGCCAAAGCCTATGTCATAAGCCCAGCCGTCTCCTCCGAACATCCAAACAGGAAGTTTTGAAAAATGCTCGGGGTGTCTCATGATGAGGGTCTTTAGTTCTGCGGCCTTACCCGTGAACTCTCTTGAATTAATCGCTTCAAAGAGTTTTTTTGATGCCGGTACGGATCTGTTTACATCCGAGAAAACAGAAAGCCATTCGTCGATAACTTCCTTCATGTCCGGTTCTATCTCGGCGAGTTCTTCGATCCATGCTCTTGTTTTGTTTCTCTGCTGCTTAACCGAGAGACACATTCCAAGCGCGAACTCCGCATTGTTTTCAAATAGCGAATTGCTCCATGCGGGGCCGTGACCTTCTTTGTTCACCGTGTACGGGAACGAAGGCATCGGGGATCCCCACGCCTGCGAGCAGCCCGTGGCGTTTGCCCAGTACATTCTGTCTCCGTAGAGTTGCGTTAAGAGCTTCGCATAAGGCGTCTCTCCGCATCCCGCACAAGCTCCCGAGAATTCGCAGAGCGGCTGGCGGAATTGCGAGCCCTTAACCGTTTCTATATCCACTACATCCTTATCACTAATCGTGAGCGCGTACTCCCATTCCGGGGTAAGCGTGAGCTCTCTATCCACGTGTTCCATTGTGAGCGCCTTGTCCTTTAGCGGGCATGATGCAACGCAGCTTCCGCAGCCCGTGCAGTCCATATCGCTTACTTGGATTGAGAAGTATAGATTTTCTTTTGCGTCTTTTATTCCCTTGGCCGGAACGCAGGCAAAGCCCTCCGGCGCGTTCTTCATTTCCTCTTCATTCAAGAGATAAGGCCTTATTACGGCATGCGGACAAACGAACGAGCAGCGATTGCACTGTGCGCAGGCTTCCGCGTTCCACTTTGGAAGCCTTGTAGCAATTCCTCTCTTTTCGTAAGCAGTGGTTCCGAGAGGCATCGTTCCGTCCTCATATCCGACAAAGGTCGATACCGGAAGATCGTCGCCCTTGAGAGCATTTATCGGACGAAGAATATTCTTTATGAAGTCGGGCTCGTCGGCACCGCATGCTACGCCGGCAACCGCGCCTTTTCCGATTGCACCAGCGGCCACGCCTTTTCCGATCGCACCGGCGGCCGCGCCCTTTCCAATCGCAGCGGCACACTCTTCATCCTGCGCACTCTTCCACGCATCGGGGATTTCGACCTTTGTAATATGCTTTGCACCTTCATCAATTGCGGCTAGGTTCATCTCTACAATCTTGTCGCCCTTCTTTCCGAACGATTTCTCGGCGGCAGTCTTCATAAAACCGAGCGCCGCTTCCATCGGAATGATATCCGCAAGAGCAAAGAATGCAGACTGGAGAACCATGCTTATCTTGTCTCCGAGACCCAGGTCGTTTGCGATCTTGTTTGCATTGATTATATATAGATTTGCCTTCTTCTCTGCAAGCGCACGCTTAACATCAGAAGACAGTTTCTCGCCAAGTTCATCTTCCGTCCACTGACAGTTCAGAAGAAGTGTCCCGCCTTTTTTCAGTTCTGAAACTATGTCGTATTTGTTTATGAATGACGGATGGTGGCACGCAACAAAGTCCGCATCGGTCACGAGGTATGAGCCAAGAATAGGTTCATCTCCGAATCTAAGATGGCTCCTCGTGATACCGAATGACTTCTTGGTATCGTATTCAAAATACGCCTGCGTAAACATCTCTGTGTTTTCGCCGATGATCTTAATAGAGTTCTTATTGGCTCCGACGGTTCCGTCGCTTCCGAGGCCCCAGAACTTGCAGGCAACCATCTTCTTATGCGGAAGTTCGAGTTTGTCGCCAACCGCAAGAGATAGATGCGTAACATCATCATCTATTCCAACCGTAAATCCGTTTAGCGGATTATCTTCTTTCAGATGATCCAGGACCGCCTTTATATGCTCCGGTGTCGTATCCTTTGACGATAGTCCGTAGCGACCTCCGATTATATATGGCGCGTCATTTCTATTTACATAGGCCGCACAGACAGCGAGGTAAAGAGGATCTCCGGATGCTCCCATTTCCTTGCAGCGATCGAGAACGGCAATCTTCTTTACGGTTTTTGGAAGAGCATCTCTAAACATTTCCTTTGAGAAAGGATTGAATAGATGAACCTGAAGATACCCGACCTTCTCGCCGAGGGAATCAAGATACGAAACTGTTTCGCGCGCGGTTCCGCTTACCGAACCCATTGCAACCACAACACGCTCGGCATCCGGCGCGCCATAGTAATTGAAAACGTGATAATCCTCTCCGGTTATCTCGTTTATCTTCTGCATATATTCTTCTACGACATTTGGAAGTTCGTCATAGAATCTGTTATTAGCTTCTCTGAATTGAAAGTAAACGTCAGGATTTTGAACTGTGTTTCTAAGCGACGGATGATAAGGATTGAGCGCGGACTCTCTAAAGCTTCTAACTGCTGCCCAGTCGAGAATCTCTCCAAACTTTTCATAAGGAATCGCTCTTATCTTCTGAACCTCGTGGGATGTGCGGAAACCGTCAAAGAAATGCATGAACGGGATTCTCGCTCTAATTGCGGCAAGGTGCGCAACTCCCGCAAGATCCATGACTTCCTGAACGCTCCCCGTCGAAAGCATTGCAAATCCAGTCTGACGGCAGTTCATGACATCGCTGTGGTCACCAAAGATTGACATGGCATGCGTTCCCACGGTTCTCGAAGCAACGTGAAGAACAGCCGGCTGCTTGGTTCCGCTTATTCTATGAAGAACCGGGATCATAAGCATTAGCCCCTGCGAAGACGTAAAGCTCGTCGCAAGAGAGCCGGACTCCAGCGCACCGTGAACCGCACCTATCGCGCCTGCCTCGGACTGCATCTCAACCAAAGTCACAGCCTGACCATAGAGATTCTTTCTTCCCTTGGCTGACCATTCGTCAGTCTTCTCTGCCATCGGAGAGGATGGCGTTATTGGGTAGATTGCCGCAACTTCAGAAAAAGCATAAGCCACATAGGCCGCAGCTTCGTTTCCGTCAACAACCATAATCTTATCTTCTGACATTTCAAAATCCTTTAGCCTATTGTTGCTACGATAACGGCCTTGATTGTGTGCATCCTGTTCTCGGCCTCGTCAAATACCTTTGACTGTGGCGATAAGAATACTTCGTCCGTAACTTCGCGGATGTCATATTTCAGTTTCTTCTGCTCGGCGGCCATGGTTGTTTCAAAGTCGTGGAATGAAGGCAGGCAGTGCATGAAGATGCAATCCGGATTTCCCGTCTTCTTCATCATTTCCTTTGTTACCTTGAAAGGTGTGAGCAGTTTAACTCTGTTCGGGATTTCTTTTTCTTCACCCATCGACGCCCATACGTCTGCGTAGATTACGTCGGCGCCCTTTAAGGATTTCGGGTCTGAGCTTATTTCAATCGTTGCACCTGTTTCCTTGGCAACTTCCTTGGCGGCCTTTACGGCTTCCTTGTCGAGTTCCTTCTCGAGAGCCTTTGGGCCGTAAGCAACGTAGTGCATGCCCATCTTGGCACATCCGTACATCCAGGCATAGCTCATATTGTTTCTGATGTCGCCCGAGAAAACAACTTTAACCTTGTTCAGAGGCTTTGCAACGTGCTCCTCTATAGTCATAAGGTCAGCCAAAATCTGCGTCGGGTGATCTACGTCGGTGAGTCCGTTCCATACCGGAACACCTGCATTTGCGGCGAGTTCTTCAACTACGCTCTGCTTGAATCCTCTGTACTCGATTCCGTCATAGAATCTTCCGAGAACCTTGGCTGTGTCTGCGATAGTTTCTTTCTTTCCCATCTGTGAGCTCCCGGAATCAAGGAATGTAACTCCGCCGCCCTCGTCCATTGCGGCAACTTCGAATGCGCAACGCGTTCTTGTGGAGTTCTTTTCAAAGAGAAGAACTATATTCTTACCCTTAAGTAAATCGTTATGGATTCCGGCTCTCTTCTTGGCCTTTAGGTCATGAGCCAAGTCCAAAAGATATCTAATTTCCATTGGTGTAAAATCCATTAGTGTGAGAAAATTTCTTCCCTTAAGATTAACTGCCATTATTATTTCTCCTTTCGCATTACACGATTTATCAAAGCGCGTCTTTGTACAACGCATCATTAACTTGTTTAAATATTAGTAATCACAACTCGATCCTCTCGCGTCGGTGCCACTCCGATATTACAGGTCCTCTCTGTTTACCGGGCATGACATACAGCGCGGGCCGCCCCTTCCTCTCGAGAGTTCTGAGCTCGGCATCGTTAGAACCGTTATGCCTGCTTTGTCCAAGAGGTCATTAGTCACGTGGTTTCTCTCATAGGTTATTACCTTGCCCGGGGCGATTGCGAGCGTGTTGGATCCGTCGTTCCACTGCTCTCTCTGCGCCGCCATCGGGTCGTTTCCTCCACATCTTAGGAGCTTAACCGCAGGAAGTCCGAGTACGCTCTTAAGAATGTTCGGGAGCGTATCTGCCATAGAGTTAAATCTCACATCGCCCTTACCATTCGGAATCATTTCGAATACTCTGAGAGGCTCCTCGATTTCCGGATGGATTGTAAACTTGTCATAGTCAACCATCGTAAATACCGTGTCCAAATGCATGAACGCTCTTGACTTTGGTATCTCGAGAACGATTACTTTTTTGAACTGACCTCCGCTAAGCAGATTATGTGCAAATCTCTCAATCGCCGCAGCAGTCGTCCTCTCGCTAAGTCCTATCGCAACGGTTTCTCTGTTCAGAACCAATACATCTCCGCCCTCTATGGAGTATTCCATATCGTAATCGTACCAAAGCTGATCGCTCTCGTCGGCAAAGTCGCGATTGTACTGATACATATATTTGAGAAGGAGAGATTCTCTTCTTCTCGCATCCGTATGCATGTGATGAATGTTGATTCCGTCCCCTATGCAAGCACCTGGGTCTCTCGTGAAATAGAGATTCGGCAGCGGGTCCATATAGAATGGATATGATATAGAAATATAATCGGCAAAGGAACCCGAATCGAACTCGGGAACCTCTTCCTTGGTAACACCGGAAATGATTTTTTCAATCATCGCCTTTGTTTCCATGCCGTTAAGATAATCAAAGATTGCATCCCTACCCACCTGTGAGAAAACATTGCTCTCCTCGATTACTTCTTTTATAAATTTTTCTTTGATCTGTGGGTTTGCGAGCGCCTTTTCGGTCTCGTCGACATAATAGACAACCTCTGCACCATTATCCTTTAGAATCTTTGCAAAGGCATCATGCTCTCGCTGAGCAATTTCCAGATAAGGAATATCGTCAAAAAGGAATCTTTCAAAATTCCCGGGAACCAGATTTTCAACTTCGGGTCCGATTCTGTGAAGGAGAACTTTGTTAAGCTTTCCTATCTCGGAATAATTGTGAATTCCGGAACTCATGAGTACCTCTCTTTCTTACCCCTCATCTTTGATTTTATCACGCATGTAAATGCAGGTAAACCGCTATTTTTCAACAAAAACTCTTTGCCGCTACAATGCGTAATCCCGCACAAATATCCTTGAAAATAGTTGTTTTAATAGACAAATTTCCGCTCCTATTACTCTATCGCATTATCACATAGTCGCTCGCAGGAACAAAACAGTAGCCACGTAGGCGAATCGCAAGCACAAAAAGTCGCCGCGATCACCGCGGCGACTTTATCAAACCAAACTACAGTCCGTAGATTTCGCTAACCTTCTTCTCAAGATAGTTCACATAATAGTCTGTGCTGAACGGTTCACCGCCCAGGGCGATTTCCAGAATTTCCTTTGGCGTCTTACTGCTTCCGTACTTCCAGATGTGCTCCCTGTTCCATTCGTTAATCTGACCAATGTCACCACGCGATATGCACCCATCCACATCAACACTTTCTTTCATCTTTGCAAGGAATTGAGCGCCGTAAGCAGATCCTATTGCGTACGACGGAAAATACCCGATGAGTCCGTCGGACCAATGTACATCCTGAAGCACTCCCTGCGTATCATCCGGAACATCTATGCCGAGATACTCTTTATAAAGCTTGTTCCACTCTGTCGGGAGATCTCTCACGCTTATCTCACCGCTAAATAGTTTTTTCTCGAGCTCGTATCTTATGAGAACGTGGAGTGAATATGTAACTTCATCCGCTTCTGTTCTTATGAACGATGGTTCAACCCTGTTAACCGCCTTATATAGTTCATCTGCCGTTACATCGTTATATTTCTCCGGGAAGAGCTCCTTCATCTTTGGGAGAATCCATTCTATAAACGCACGGCTTCTTCCTATGATGTTCTCGTAGAACCTGCTCTGGCTCTCGTGAATTGCCATTGAAACTCCGCCGTCCAATACCGTGTATACAAGGTCGTCGGCCGAACCCGTGTCATAGAGTGCGTGTCCGCCCTCATGCACTACACTGTAAAGCGAAGATGCAACGTTCTCCCTATGATAATGCGTGGTAATTCTCTCGTCCAAGTGCGATCCGAGACTTATTGTGCACGGATGCTCTATCGTAGAGAGTCCCACGTGGTCTTTGTCCAGACCTATTACATCCATTAGATAGTAAGAGAGTGCCTCCTGTTTAAATTCCGGGAAGTCACCCTTGAGACAACTGTCGTCAACCTGTGGCCTCTCTGATATCTTGTGTATGAGAGGAACAATTCTTTCCTTAATCTCTTCAAAGAATTTCTCACAGAACTCTCTTGTAAGTCCCTCTTCAAATTCGTTGAGCCAAAAGTCATACGGGTCAATCGACGGATCAACGTAAGCAGCGCTCTTCTTGACAGCTGCAAACACTTTCTCCAGGAAAGGAGCAAAATGGTCGAAATCATTATTGTTTTTCGCTTCCTTCCATGCTTCGCCGGCCTCTACCAAAAGCTTCTCGTATGCTATGTATTCATCCATCGGAATGCTTCTCATGAATTTGAGGTCTCTGCTGAGAATCTCTACCATACGCTTTTCTTTTGCATCGAGTTCTTCTTTATGCTCGCCGAGAAAATCCAGAAGTTCAACTGTCTCCTCGCTCGTTGTAAGCCTATAAATTTCTTCGTTTAGGATTTCCAGCGCATGTGCTCTGTTGGATACCGTTTTGGGCGGAGCCACAGTCTCTCCGTCAAACGAAAGCAAGTCAACAGCATGCGCATAAGCGCTCGCCTTGGCTTGCATCTTCATCAATAATTCTTTTGCGGTTTTAAGATCCATATTACCCTCTTGCTGATTTTGTGGAGATTAGAGCTTGTAAATCTCCTTGTACTTATTCTTAAGGTACTCTATATATCCGGCGCTGTCAGATTCAGCATGGATAAACTTTCTCATAAGCTCACCCGACGTATAGATTCCTCCATACTTCCAAATCTTATCATTTGCCCATTCATTAATCGGCTTAAAGTTCCCACAGGAAACACATCCCTTGATATCTATTGCTTCACCCATCCTGTCTACCATGGCAGCTCCATATGCGTTTCCAACCATATATGTCGGGAAGTTTCCTATTGCACCGAACGGCCAGTGCATATCTTGAAGCACGCCATCTTTGTCATTTGGAACATCCAATCCTAGATACTTTTTGTAAAGTTCTTTCCACGCATCTGGCAAATCCTTTACTGCCAAATCTTTTCTCATCATTGCCTTTTCAAGTTCATACCTAATAAGTGTATGTAATGTGTAAGTAAGCTCATCTGAATCCAGCCTACTTAGCCCCGGTTCAACTTTGTTTACAGATTTATAGACATCCTCCGCCGTATGATTCTCTGTATAATCCGGGAAAAGTTCATCTAGCTCAGGATAAATAAACTCTATAAACTCACGACTTCTGCCAATTATGTTTTCATATAAATATGATTGGCTCTGCAGGATGACCATTGACGTTGTTCCGTCAAGAACGGTATAAGCAAGATTGTCCGCTTGTCCCATATCGCAAAGAACGCGTCCTATACCATATATCACGGAATACAAAGATGATGTGAAATCCCTTCTTAAATACTTGGTTACTATTCTCTCGTCAAAGTGAGATCCTATCATGGTCGTAAATGGATGCGGTCCTGTTGCAAATCCGACTCTGTCCATGTTTATGCCGAACAGTTCCATCATATATACAGCAAGACTTTCTTGTTCCTCTGCCGGAAACTCCCCGTCTATTTTTTCTATCTGTACGTCGGATTCTCCTATTGCTTGCAACAGAGAAGGAATCTCCTCCTTAATCGATTCAAAAATTCTGTCACAAGTCGAGACTTCGAGACCTTCTTCGTTCTTGTCAAGCCAATACTGATACGGATCATCATTTGGGTTCTCCATGAGTGCAAATTTTCGAGACGTCTCAAAAATATCCTCAAGGTATGGCCTACCTATTTCAAAGTCGTTCTCATCCTGTGCCCTGTGCCATGCATCCTCAGCCTCTGCAATGAGCCCCTCGTATCTCACGTATTCTTCCACCGGTATATTCTTTCTCTTGTTGTAGTCCTTGAGCATAAAATCTACCGATCTGCGTTCATTGACGGTAAGTTCAAATTTATTTTCATCAAGGAACATCAAGAGTTCCATGGTCTCAGGCCCCATAGAAAGCCTTACGATTTCTTCATTCAAAACAGCCAGTGCCTTTGTGCGATTCGATAATGTATCAGGCGGAGCTGTTGTATTTCCGTCATAGTAAATCAGCGAAGTTGCATGGTGGAATGCACTTAGCCTTTTCTGTAATTTTGAAAATTCAACTCTTGCTTGTTCAAGTTTCATTTTATTTCCTTTCGCGAGTGGGTTTTAGCAATACCCCCCCGATTAATGATGTTCCTCTACGCTTCTCTTAATCTCCGCAGTTGTCTGTGCAGCATGTTTTCCGGCTGCGGAAGTCTCATCACTTATGCACGGATCAACCTCGAGTGGCTTTCTCGCAGGTTCAGAATAATCAATAGGTGTATGGTCACCGATTCCGAGAGTCTCTCCTATTACTCCAACCTTTGAAACGAGTTCAGCAATATCCGATGGCATATAGATCTTGGTTGCGCGTCCGTTAGCGACAGATTTCAGTGCATCAAGACCTTTGTATTTAAGAACTTCCTCGTTGATATTGGCTTCTCTGATTCTCTTAAGGCCTTCTGCTTCCGCCTGTGCAACAAGTTCGATTGATTTGGCCTGACCTTCTGCAATTGCAATCTTTGCTTCCTTCTCAGCCTCAGCTGCAAGGACCTTGGCTTCCTTGTCACCCTTTGCTCTCGACACTACAGCCTCCTGATGGGCCTGCGCCTCGAGAACCGTCTGACGACGTTCACGCTCAGCTCTCATCTGCTTGGTCATTACTTCTTCGATTTCGCGAGGCGGCGTAATGTTCTTAAGTTCTACTCTCGTAACCTTGATTCCCCAAGCGTCCGTCGCCTGGTCGAGGATTACTTCGAGTTGGCTGTTAATCTTGTCGCGCGATGTGAGCGTTTGGTCGAGCTCCATGCTACCTATGATGTTACGAAGCGTCGTAGCGGAAAGATTCTGAAGACCCGCAATCGGATTCTCAACGCCGTAGGTATAGAGCCTCGGATCAAAGACCTTCGCAAATACAACAGAGTCTATGCTTACGGATACGTTGTCCTTGGTGATTACCGGCTGCGGCGGAAAGTCCAAGACCTGTTCCTTCAATGAAATCTTTCTTACAACCCTTTCAACGATAGGGAGCTTAAGGTGGAGCCCTGCTCCCCATGTGGTTTTGTATTTTCCTAAGAATTCAATGATATATGCTTGTTCCTGCGGCACGATTCTTAAACACATCGACAGAATCACCGCAATAATGATGATTATTACAATAATGGTAATGAGCGCAATTAATCCTCCCGGCATTAGTGAAACTCCTTTCAAGATTTGGCGGCAACAAAGCCACCTATTTAGATATAAAGTCAACAGAGTTATTATACCATATAAGGCCCGGAAAACCAAAACCCCCGGGAGTCAATCTCTCCGGGGGTTTATTGTTTGTCATGTACCATGTAAGCCTACTGACAACTCGCCTGCATTATATCATTAAGCTCACTTTTGTCAAATTTTGATTGTTAGCGATCCTCACGGAAATATGGAAGTCCGAGGCTCTCGGGTGGCTGATTCTCCCTCTTGTTTCTCATGCTTGTGATTATGAGCACGATGATTGTCACCACATAAGGGAGCATCTTGTAGAGCTCCTTCACAGCGAGGTTCATGCCTGTCGGTATGAACAGGTATAGAATGAAAAGTCCGCCAAAAAGTATCGACGAGAACACGCCTACGTTAGGTCTCCAGATTGTAAATATTACGAGCGCGAGCGCGAGCCATCCTCTGTCGCCGAAAGCGTCGTTTGACCATACGCCGGAAGCATAATCCATTACATAATAGAGCCCGCCGAGTCCCGCTATCATGCAACCGATGCATGTGGCGAAGTATTTATACTTGGTGATATTTATTCCCGCTGCATCCGCTGTTGCCGGATTCTCACCCACAGCTCGCAGCTGAAGTCCCGTCTGCGTTTTGTTCAAGAAGTAGGATGCCGCAAAAGCGATTATTATAGAAATATACGCAAGGAATCCGTATGACAGGAATACTTTTCCGAACCAACCGAGCTTACTCGCGAACGGAAGCGACTTGCTGAAGAAGCTGCTCGTCGCAGAGAGTGCGATTGAAGGAACCTGCGCTCCCGTGATTTTTATTAACGATCCACCAAAGAAGTTTCCAAAGCCTACGCCAAACGTAGTCATTGCAAGGCCGGTTACATTTTGATTGGCTCTTAGTGTAACTGTCAGGAAGCAGTACAGAATACCCATTAGGAGCGAACCCATAAGACAGCATATGAGCGGAATCGCTATCGTAAGGAATGCGTTCATGTTTTCTGCGGAGGCGCAGGCTCTTTCATAGAGGAACGCTCCTATTACTCCGCTTATTCCGCCAACATACATGACGCCCGGAAGTCCCAGATTCAGATTACCTGACTTTTGGGTTATGGTTTCTCCCGCGCATCCGTACAGCAGAGGAACGCTCTGCATTACCGCTCTGGGGATGAATGATACGAGGAAGTTAAACATTCTGCCCCTCCTTTCTTTCGGCTTCCGCTTGTGAGGAAGCGGCTTTGCGAATATGCAATTTATAATTGATAAAGAATTCACTTCCGATTATGAAGAAGAGAATTATTCCAGTGAGTATATCTCCGAATGAATGATTGAGCCCGTAGATCGTGGAAATCTCGCTTGCGCCGCGTCCCAAGAACACTATGAGGAATGAACTAAGTACCATTCCTATAGGATTGAACTTTGCAAGCCACGCAACCATTACAGCAGTAAAACCGCGACCTCCGGCTATCGTAGTTGTAATCGTATGATCCGTTCCGCCTACAAGAAGGAGCCCCGCAAGGCCGCAGATTGCACCGGAAAGCAGCATCGTTCTCATGATAACTTTCTCGACCTTAATTCCCACGTAGCGCGCAGTGTTCTGGCTCTCTCCCACGACCGTAAGCTCATAGCCGTGCTTGCTGTATTTAAGATAGATATACATCGCAACCGTTAGAAGCGCGATGACCAAAATATTCAAAAGATATTTATAAGGTCCTATCTGCGGAAGCCACCCCGCTTCTGTGTTTTGATTTATGATTCCGATTTTTCCGGAGCCTTTTGGAACTTCCCAGAAGATAACAAAGTATGCAACGAGCTGGGTCGCAACATAGTTCATCATGAGCGTAAAGAGCGTCTCGTTGGTATTCCATTTAGCTTTGAAGAATGCGGGGATGAATGCCCAAATTGCAGCTGCACCAATCGATGCGACAATCATCATGAGAATCAAAACAGCATTCGGGGTCTTGTCTCCAAAGAGTATCATGCACGCTGCTGCCGCAAGACCACCGATTAGTATTTGTCCTTCTCCTCCGAGGTTCCAAAATTTCATTCTGAATGCAGGAGTTAACGCGAGCGACACGCAGAGCAGCATCGCGATTTCCTGACCGAGAACCCAAAGCTTTCTGGGTGTTCCAAACGCACCTGTGAACATCGTTTTGTATACGCTGATTGGATTTAGACCCGTAAGCATCGTCGTTATGATTGCACATACTATAAGAGCTGCAAAAATCGCAATGATTCTTACTCCCCATGCCTGCCCAAACGACATCTCCTTACGCTTGCTTATTCTGATTAGAGGTTCGCTGTTTTTATTCATTTGCGCCCTCCTCTATTGTTTTTACTGCAGTCTCAACCCTTACAGTGTTTGTGCTATCCTCTGGCCCTAAACTGTCAGCCGCACCAATACGTGTCATCATAAGTCCGACCTGATGCTTCTCTGCAGTTCTTCCGTCTATAATTCCGCTCACCTTACCTCCGCAGAGAACAAGTATCCTATCGCAGAGTTCGAGCAATACATCCAGGTCTTCTCCGACATAGATTACTGCGACTCCGCGTTTCTTTTGTTTGTTTATTAAATCGTATATGGTATATGATGCGTTGATGTCCAGACCTCTCACCGCATAAGCAGAAAGAAGCACTGTTGGCGCCGAGCTTATTTCTCTTCCAACCAGGATTTTCTGCACGTTTCCTCCGGAGAGTTTTCTGACCGGCGCGGAAACTCCCGGCGTGCTTACGTTAAGCTCTTCAATCACTTTTTCCGCGAGTGCCCTTGGGGTTTTCCTGTCTGTGAAAACTGACCTGCCACTTCTGAATGATCTCAACATCATATTGTCTGCAAGATCCATACTCGCAACAAGTCCCATTCCAAGTCTGTCCTCGGGAACAAAAGAGAGCGCGACGCCCATGTCGGATATTTTCATCGGATCTTTCCCGATAAGTTCTTCTTCTTTTCCATCGTCATAGATATATTTAATGCTTCCGCTCTCAACCTTTTGGAGTCCCGCGATGGCCTCCAGGAGCTCCTTCTGACCGCAACCCGAAATGCCTGCAATTCCAAGGATTTCACCCGAGTTGGCAGTAAACGAAACATTGTCAAGTTTAAGAATTCCGTCCATTGTTTTGACAGAAAGGTTCTCCACTTTTATTCTAGGATGCGGATTCACCGGCTCCGGGCGCTCGATATCCAGGAAAACAGATCTTCCAACCATCATATTGGTCATCTTCTGCGCATTTGTGTCCTTGGTCATCATATCGCCGATATAGACACCTTTCCTCAAAACCGCAACACGATCGGAAAGATCCTCAACCTCATGCATCTTGTGAGTGATTATTACTATTGCCTTTCCGTCGTCTCTCATATTTCTTAAAACAGCGAATAGCTTATCCGTTTCCTGCGGAGTAAGCACCGCCGTTGGTTCATCCAAAATCAAAATATCCGCACCGCGATAAAGCATCTTGACGATTTCCACCGTCTGCTTTTGGGATACGGACATATCATAAATCTTCTGCGAAGGATCAACTTCGAATCCATACGCATCACAAATTTCTTTTATCTTCTTGTTTGCCGCTTCTATGTTGAACTTACCCTTAAGCCCAAGCACTATATTTTCCGCCGCAGTAAATACATCCACCAACTTAAAATGTTGATGAATCATTCCGATGCCATGATCAAACGCATCCTTTGGCGAGCTTATCTTAACTTCTTTTCCGTTAATCCTGATTGAACCGCTGTCCGGGTAATATATTCCGGAGAGCATGTTCATAAGAGTCGTTTTGCCACTGCCATTTTCTCCAAGAAGCGCAAGTATCTCGCCCTTATATATGTCCAGTGAGACATCGTCGTTTGCTTTGACTGTACCAAACGTTTTGGTTATATTCCGGAGCTCGACCGCAGCAATCTTCTCCTTACTATTATCTATGTCTGACATTAGTTCAAAACTTCCTTTATAAATACAATAGTATCGCTTCAAAATAAGTAATGTAGATTACGCTCTCGCGGTCCTCGTCGCCTGCAATCAAATCGAACGACTCGTTAACTTTCGGGAGTGTGGATAAACTCGCCCTTCAGCCTTGGACTGCAACAGCCTTAACGCAAAGTACCTTTGCTTAAGGCATGTTGCGTCCTCGTCCTTCGGGCTCAAACAGTATCCACACTCCAACGAAAGTTTTCCTCGCGTGTTCGAATGATTGCCACGGCTTCTGCGGAAGCGTTCGCGTAAACCACATTCTTATTTTTCGCGATACTTTATGTTTAGAATGCTGTGTCGAGAAGTGTGATGCCGTCTATTGAAAGATCAAAGTACGGAGCCGATCTGAATTCGGATTCGTGGAAATATCCGTCTGCAATTACTTCTGTATCACCTGTATGTGCAGGATCTGTGTCAACATCGGCAAGATAGCTTTCGAGTTTCTTTCCTTCGATTGTGAATGCGCTTGTATCAAATACCTGAAGTGTTCCTGCGTTGAGCGCAGCCTTTACTTCTTCGATCTTTGCTACTGTTCCTTTTGCTGCAACCTTCTCGTTAACATCTGTCAGTGCTACGGAGCCTGTTGCAAGTGTTCCTGTCCAATCTGCCGGGATTTCTTCGCCGTTCTTAACTGCGTTTACTACATACACATAGTAAGGTGTCCAGTCGATTCTCGAAGAAACAATGAATGTGTTCGGACAAGCATCAATTGTGCTCCCGTTATAAGAAACGTTTGGAACGCCTGCTGTTTCGCAAGCTGTAGGAGCTCCCATGGAGTCCGCGTGCTGGCTGATGAGTACACAACCGTTGTTGATGAGTTTGGTTGCACCTTCCTTCTCAGCAGTTTCGTCATACCAGGAGCCTGTGAATGTAACTTCCATTGTTACGCTCGGGCAGATTGACTTTGCGCCGAGATAGAAAGACGTGTATCCGGAGATTACTTCAGCATATGTGAATGCTCCGATGTATCCCATCTTGGCCTGCTCTGCCGTAATTTTACCTTCTTCTATCATTTCGTTAAGCTTCATGCCTGCAGCAACACCCGCAAGATATCTTCCCTGATAGATGGAAGCGAATGCGTTGTGGTAGTTTGAAAGTCCCTCTGTATGAGCCTTTGTTCCTGTGGAATGGCAGAACTGAACTTCCGGAAATTCCTTTGCTGCCTGAATCATATAGTCCTCGTGACCAAATGAATCTGCAAAGATAATTGAGCAGCCCGCATCGGCGAGTTCCGCCGCTGCATCGTAACACTCCTGACCCTCAGGAATGTTTGTGCGTATGATTGCTTCAAAGCCAAGCTCTGCAGCTGCAGCCTTTGCAGCATTGATGAAGTTAAGGTCGTAAGTTGAGTTCTCATCGTGAAGCATTATGAATCCAACCTTGAGGCCTTCTTCTGTTGTTTCGCCACCTGAGTTACCACCGCTGTTTCCACCACTCGGTGCATCCTTGCTTCCGCAAGCAGCAAGCATACTCATGGCGAGCACTACAATCAAGATGAGCGCCAATACTTTCTTTTTCATTTTTCTTCCTCCTCGTTTTTGCTTTCTTATAAACCTTATACATCTCGGTATGGCGATTATATAATTCCTTATATGGTTGATTAAATAATCGCTTACCGTTTATGTCTCTTTAAAATGCAGTTTCGTATTTAAATGCAATTGCATCTTTAATCTAGTTGTTCCTGAATACAATAGTGTCCGCAGACATGCTTTCGATTGCGGCCAGAGCCTCAACTCTTATGCCACGTCCTCTTATCTCGTCTCCTCCACCTTGGAAACATTTCTCAATTGCAACAGCAACCCCGACGGGCTCAGCGCCGGCCTGTTTAACCAATGACAGAAGCCCGTTAAGCGCCTGCCCGTTGGCAAGAAAATCATCGACTATAAGAATTCTTTCTCCTTGCGATAAGAAATCTATGCTTACCACAACGCTGTAATCCTCATCTCTCGTAAACGAGTGTACATCTGCAGAATAGAATGCTCCATCTACGTTGCTCGTCAGATGTTTCTTTGCAAACACGACCGGAACTCCTATTTCCATTCCCGCCGCAACAGCAATCGATATTCCGCTGGCTTCTATCGTGAGAATCTTATCTATTTTTTCGCCCGAGTAAAGCTCGGCGATCTCTTTCCCCATCTTCTTCAGGAAGTCTGTATCTATTTGCTGATTAAGAAAGCTTCCCACCTTCAGAATTCCTCCGGAAATAACTTTTCCTTCAGCCAAAATTTTTTCTTGCATTTCTTTCATATTCTTCCCTCTTCACCAAAAATAAAAAAGCAGACCATCTAGTCCGCCAATCTCAAATACAATATTTGCTAATGCCATCAAGCAAATTGCAAATAATACTTGAGCCAATAGTCGTGAATTTGCTCCCCGGTTAGGGCTGAGCGGGCTTCATCGGTAGAAACATTCGGGCCATTATCCGAACCTATATTGGCAGAGTATTCAACTGCCGTCATTATACCAAAAATAACACGCTCTGTGCACAAAAATGAACAAAAAACAAAAAATGGCAGCAATGCTATGTCGCACGGGTCGCTCGCGCTCAGTCCTCGCGCAGCGGTACTAAGCTCTCGCTACGCGTTCCGCTTGCGAATCGCTAAGTACCGGCGCTGTGGAAGCCCTTTGCGACACACCAGCTCCGCCATATTTCAATTATTTTTTGTTACTTTTTCGCCAGATTTTCTGGTTTTCGGCGGCGGCGATTAGGTCGTCCCTAAAGTTCGGGTGAGCTATGGAAATAAGCATTTCCGCCCTCTCCCATGTGCTCCTTCCGGTTAGGTTCACGCCTCCGTATTCGGTCACTATGAAATAGGCTTGGCTTCTCGGGTCAGTTACGATATCCCCATGGAAATACGGCTTGATATTTGAGTGCATCGTCCCATCTTTATCAGTAAATGTGGAATCAAGACAGATGAATGCTTTGCCGCCTCTGGCCATTGATGCACCCGTCAGATAGTCGAGCTGACCGCCCGTTCCGCTGATTTGGCGGAATCCCACGCTCTCCGCATTTATCTGCCCGTAGAGATCCACGGATATGCAGTTATTTATCGATACCATATTGTCAAACTGCGCAATATGCTCAGGCGCGTTGACATACGACAATGGCGCTATCATTACCTCAGGATTCCTGTTTACCCATTTGTAGAGGCGGTCGGATCCGAGGACGAGTCCCGTGAGGCCTTTTCCCGGGAAGAGTCTCTTCCTTCTGTTTGTAATCTTGCCCGCCCTGTATAGCTCGTAATATGCGTCGGAACAGAGCTCCGTATGCATCGATAAATCCTTCACATCCGATTCCGCAATCGCTTTTCCGATTATGTTCGGCATGGTTCCAATGCCGAGCTGGAGCGCCGATCCATCCTGAATATGCGGAAGTATGAAACTTGCAATCGCATTATCGTTCTCGCTTGCCTCTCCTATCGGAATCTGCATCAACTCAGGATGCTCGCCCTCGACTATATAATCGACTTCGGAAATATGAATCGATTCATCGAAGGCACCGTAGATATACGGGAGATTGTCGTTTATTTCCAAAATTACGATGTCCGCCTTGTCGAGAATACCCTTTGCGATTCCTGTGGCACAGGAGAGATTGAAGTATCCGTGATCGTCCATCGGCGGAACCGCCATCATAGCAACGTTAACAGTAAGGAAGACGCGATAATACTCCGTGCAATCACGGAATACCATCGGAATATAATTGCAGAGCCCTTTGTCTCCGAGCGCACGCTCGTACGAAGAGCAATGCCAACTGTTATAGATAAAATGTTCCCTCTCGGGATCCGCCTCCACGGTCTTGATTGGACCAAAGATAAGGTTGCCGCGAATCTTTACGTCGCTGAGTTCGTCCTTACGCTTGGCAAGCGCATCATCCAGAAGATACGGGAAGCTTACGTTGGTCGTATAATCGACCCAGTCCCCGCTTTTAATTACCTGCACGGCCTCCTCGGGAGTTCTCAGTTTTTTCTTGTACTCTTTGATAAAGTCCATGGCACCTCCAATAAGCAAAATCACCAGGTTGTAGGCGGTTTATAGAATTCGAATATTACGGAGTCGTTATCATTTTTGTCTTCAGGGTCGTGGCTCGTCCAGCAAACTTTCTTTGCACCGAGAAGTTCCGCCAGTTTAACCGTCCAAGTCTTCTTACCGCCAAGCCCATATGCTATGAAATGCGGCCTTCCTACGAAATTGAAAATGCAGTACGCCGAGCAGATTCTCAAGAATCTGGAAAACTTGTCGTCATACCATTCATACGCATTGGCAAGCTGCCCTCTATAGAGATCTGGTGCATGCCTCCTGAACCAAAATACTATTCTGAAGTCAAAGCTCTCAACGCAGTAAAGCCTGCTTCCCTTCTCGGGGCCAGCATGTGCTCTGTCATATTCCCTGAGATACTCCATTGCCTTCTCGCATAGCAGGCGATTCCTCTTCCCACCCTTGAACTCAATTATGATAGGAACCCTGCCGTCTACAATGCTAAGCACCTCGGACAATGTCGGTATGCTTTCGTCGCTATCAAGGAGCTTAAAGCTTTTTAGTTCTTCCAAGGTATAGTTATAGACAGGCCCATCTATTCCACACATTCTCTTAAGTCCTTCGTCGTGGAATACGACGATCTCTTCATCCTTTGAGAGTTGAATGTCGAGTTCGATGCCGTAACCTGCATTCACGGCAGCAGTAAACGACGCAATAGAATTCTCCGGAACGGAACCGTCCCGGCTATAGAGACCCCTATGGGCAAAATATCTGTTTTGGAAGGGCTTGGCCCTGTCGTCATCCGGCCTTCTCGGAGCAACAGCAAATACGGCGAGTCCCGCCGCTGCGCCCGCGATTAGGCCCAAAATAAAGCCTTTGTTCATACCATTCATTATAGCCGAATGCGGCCTTTAATAAAAGCATTTTGTGCTGAATTTAGGGGGCGAAATTCTCATTAAAATGTTGTAGAATATTAGTGCGTATATATTCTTACGTTTGCATATCCTATGCCGTATCACTCCCTATGTCTATATAATAAAAACGCTATTATACTGTTTTGTTACGGAGGCTCACAATGAAGCTAAACTACAAACGAACTATTTTTGTCGGATTTGCATTCTTTCTGATTTGCGCGTTCTGGCAGGCATACGACAATACAATCCCTCTAATACTGACCAACAAATTCGGAATGTCCCAGACATGGTCCGGACTCATAATGGCACTGGATAATATTCTGGCCCTATTTATGCTTCCGCTCTTTGGCGCACTTTCGGACAGAACCAAGAGCAAAAGAGGAAGAAGAACTCCGTATATTCTCTTTGGCACAATCGTTGCCGTCTTGGCATTTATAGGACTATCCCTTGTGGATGCAGCGCAGCTAAAACAGATTAACGCGGTTTCCGGAATTGACGATCCTGCCTCAATGGAAGCAATCTATGACAAAGCCACCGAACTCGATTCCGATATTCTTTCTCCCGACGGAACCACGTTTAAACTTCAGGATAAATACACAAAGGAAGAATTCGTAGCAATCCAGAGCACTATTCCAAGCGGAAACTCATCAGGAGCCGCAACCATCACGAATCCCGACTATACAAAGTATGTCGCTCCGGCAAGACAGGCAGTGGTAAAAAGCATAACATCCGATAACAAAGGAAATCTAGTGATATTTATAATACTTCTCCTCGTCACGCTTGTTGCGATGTCGACATTCAGGTCGCCCGCGGTTGCGCTCATGCCTGACGTAACTATTAAACCCCTGCGTTCCAAGGCGAACGCAATAATAAACCTCATGGGTTCCGCCGGCGGAATAATAGTGCTCGCACTGGGAATCGTGTTCGGGACGAGCAAGCTCAAGAATTCACTTATGGGATACACCCCTTACTTTGTAGTAATCGCAGCGATAATGATTGTATCTCTCGTGATATTCATGCTAACCGTCAAAGAACCGAAATTCGTATCAGAGATGCACGAACAAAGTCTCCGCTACGGAATAGTGGAAGAGGATTGCGATGCCGCCGGCTCAAGCAAGAAGCTCACCGCAGCAGAAAAACGCTCACTTATATTCATTCTGGCATCGATTATTCTCTGGTTTATGGGATATAATGCGGTTACTTCCAAATACTCCGTCTATGCGAGTTCGGTTCTTCATAAGGACTATAACCTTACGCTGATTCTCGCACAGGCCGCAGCGATTGTTTCTTATCTCCCCGTCGGAATCATAGCTTCCAAAGTCGGAAGAAAGAAAACGATTCTCGCAGGCGTTGTGATGCTCGCGACATCATTTGCGGTCGCCGCATTCATGAGATCGGAGAGTCCAACCATGCTTATGAACTGCATGTTCGCTCTCGCCGGAATCGGCTGGGCAACGATAAACGTAAACTCATTCCCAATGGTAGTAGAAATGTGCGCGGGCTGTGATGTCGGACGTTACACAGGATACTACTACACCGCATCCATGGCCGCACAGGTGATAACCCCTATCTTCTCGGGCTTCCTTATGGACAAACTCGGAATGATGACCCTCTTCCCCTATGCTGCAATCTTCGCCGCCGCCGCATTCTTCACGATGCTGAACGTAAAGCACGGCGACTCCAAACCGGAGTCAAAGAAGGGACTGGAGGCATTAGAGGATTTGGAATAATCAAAATCGATTTGCAAAACAACAGCGCGGCCTCGAGCCGCGCTGTTTTATTATACAACAAAAGCATGGTCCTTCCACTCGCTTTTTGCCCCTTGCCACAGTTATTCACCCCCGACCTCGGCATTTTCTGTGGACAAAGGTCTTTTTTGCGCTTCTCCACGTGGCAGAGGCTCTTTTTTGCCTCTTGCCACAGTTATTCACCGCATACCCTGCCGCTTTCTGTGGACAAGGGCATTTTTTGACGCTCTCCACGTGGCAGAGGCTCTTTTTTGCTCTTCGCCACAGATTTTGCAGCCTGTGAATCGCATGTCGACGTGGAGAATGGAGATTTTGTACCCCCAACGTGGAACGAGCGGCCTTGGCCGCTCGTTTTGTTAATAAATTGTTTTGTAGGTACTTCTGGATTTATTTATTATTTGTCGAGGATATTGAATCTCTCTTTCTGCGAGTAATGTGTATGCAGGAGTTTCTCGGCAAGTTCGCTGCCCGGTTTTCCAAGGAAATTGTCGTAGAGTTCCTGAATCTGCTTGTTGTCACAGGACACGCGGAGTTCGCAGAGCTGATCTTCGTCGTAGAGCGCGTTCATGCGGAGATCTTTGTATCCGTATCCGATCTTGTTTCCGTTCTTTACCTTGCTCGGAACGATTGACTGTCCGCCGCCGTTTATGCAGCCGCCCGGGCAACCCATGATTTCGATGAATGTGTATTTGGAATTGCCTGCTTTAACTTCTTCGAGAAGAGGCTTGGCTGCATTCATGCTGGATGCGATAGCAATCCAGAGCTTGTTTCCCGCAACCTCGACTTCGGCTTCTTTGACGCCCTGCATTCCTCTGCAAGCCTCAAAGTCAACCTTCTCGAGTTTCTCGCCTTCGAGAATCTGCTTGACTGTTCTAAGCGCAGCTTCCATTACGCCGCCGGATGCACCGAAGATTACGCCTGCACCGGTATAATCACCGAAGAGGTCCGGATCGAATTCTTCATCATCGAGATCGTTAAAATCGATTCCGAACATCTTTATAAGTCTTGCGCATTCCCTTGTTGTAAGAACCGCATCCACATCGGGAAGTCCGCTCGTATTGCATTCAGGCCTCTGGATCTCGGACTTCTTTGCGATGCAAGGCATGATGGATACGGAATATATATTCTTTGGATCAACGCCGTTCTTCTCTGCCCAGTAGGTCTTCAGCATTGCGCCCATCATCATGTGAGGCGACTTTGCGGAAGAAAGGTGCGGAAGGAGCTCCGGATACTCGTACTCAATGAATCTTACCCAGCCCGGTGAGCAGGATGTGAATAGAGGAAGAACTCCGCCGTGCTCGAGTCTCTCGAGAAGCTCTGTTCCCTCTTCCATGATTGTGAGGTCGGCGGCAAAGTCCGTATCATAAACTCTGTCAAATCCGCAGCGCTTTAGTGCAGCTACCATCTTGCCGGTAACTCTCGTTCCAATCGGAAGACCGAACTCTTCGCCTAGGGATGCTCTTACCGCAGGAGCGGTCTGAACGATTACGACTTTCTCCGGATCGTTTATCGCATCGATAACTTCCTGAATATGCTCCTTCTCTGTGAGCGCGCCAACAGGGCAGTTAATTACGCACTGTCCGCACTGCATGCAGTTAACGTCAGCAAAACTCTTGTCGTAAACCGGAGCAACGATTGTCGCGAATCCTCTGTTTTCAAAACCGAGAACTCCGAGTCCCTGAACCTTCTTGCAAGTCTCCACGCAGCGCTCGCAGAGTACACATTTGGATGTGTCTCTAACGATGCCGTGGCTGAAATTGTCGAATGAAGGCTTGGTATATTCTCCATCGAACTGATTCTCGCGAATACCCATCTCTTCGCATAGCGTCTGCAGTTCACAGTTCTGGTTTCTCTTGCAGGAGAGACAGTTCTTATTGTGGTTTGACATAATGAGCTCGAGCGAGTTCCTTCTACCCTTTAAAGCTCTCTCGGAGTTCGTATAGACTTCCATACCTTCGCTTACCGGCGTGGTGCAGGATGAAAGAAGCGCTCTTGCTCCCTTGACCTCAACCAAGCAGATACGGCATGCGCCGGACTTATTTATGTCCTTCAGATAACAAAGTGTAGGAATGTGAATTCCGGCATTGCGCGCAGCCTCCAGAATAGTCTGTCCGGATTCGGCTGTAATTTGTCTTCCGTTAATGGTTAAATTTACTGTTGCCATTTTCCGTACCTCCTAAACTCTCGTTACTGCCTGGAAACGACATGCGTTCATGCAGTTTCCGCATTTGATACATTTTGTCTGATGGATTTCATAAGGTTCTTTACCTTGTACGCCGGTAATCGCTTCCGCGGGACAAGCCCTTGCGCAGAGCGAGCACATCTTACATGTATCTTTATCGATCTCGTATGTGAGAAGCGATTTGCAGACGTGTGCCGGGCACTTCTTGTCTACAACGTGTGCTATATACTCATCTCTGAAGTGCGAGAGCGTCGAGAGAATCGGGTTCGGTGCCGTCTGACCGAGTCCGCAGAGTGCGGTATCCTTGATCTCGTAGCAAAGCTCTTCCATCTTGTCGAGAAGTTCCATGCTTCCTCTTCCCGCGATTATCTCGTTCAGCATCTCTAGAAGTCGCTTGGTACCAACTCGGCAAGGCGTGCACTTGCCACATGATTCGTCAACGATGAATTCCATATAGAATCTCGCAACGTCGACCATGCAGTTATCTTCGTCTAGAACAATCATTCCGCCCGATCCCATCATAGAGCCCGCAGCTACGAGGTGCTCGTAGTCGATTGGTGTGTCGAGTTCCTGTTCGGTAAGGCATCCGCCGGAAGGTCCACCCGTCTGAACAGCCTTAAAGGCCTTGTTGTTCGGGCATCCGCCACCGATTTCGTAGATGATTTCCCTGAGCGTTGTTCCCATCGGAACTTCTACTAGACCTGTGTTCTTAATCTTTCCACCGAGGGCGAATACCTTTGTTCCCTTGGACTTCTCGGTACCCATGGATGAATACCAGTCGGATCCGTTAAGAACTATCTGCGCAACGTTTGCGAGGGTTTCTACGTTGTTGATGCTTGTCGGTTTACCCCATACGCCTGATACCGCAGGGAATGGCGGCTTTGGCGTCGGCATTCCGCGGCGGCCTTCGATCGATGCGATAAGAGCTGTCTCTTCACCGCAGACGAACGCACCAGCGCCGAGTCTGATTTCGATGTCAAAGCTAAAGCCCGTACCAAAGATATTGTCTCCGAGAAGACCGAGTTCTCTCGCCTGATCTATTGCGATGTTGAGTCTGTGAACGGCAATTGGGTACTCTGCACGGATATAGATATATCCCTTGTGTGCGCCAACGGCATAAGCCATGAGCGCCATACCCTCGAGTACCGCATGCGGGTCGCCTTCCAGAATGGAACGATCCATAAATGCACCGGGGTCACCTTCGTCGGCGTTACAGATTACATATTTCTCATCGCCCGGTTGGTCGGCTTCGAACTGCCATTTGTTTCCCGTCGGGAATCCTGCGCCACCGCGTCCTCGGAGACCAGATGCCTTAACAACATCTATCACCTGCTGCGGCGTCATTTCGGTAAGAGCTGTTCCGAGAGCCTCGTAACCTCTTACCGCAATATATTCCTGGATGTCTTCCGGATTAATCTTTCCGCAGTTTCTAAGCGCTATACGATTCTGTTTCTCGTAGAATTTGATCTTGTCGATATCGTAAATCGTTTCGTTTGTTTCTAGGTCCTCGTCCGATAGCTCGAGTTCTGTTACGTGACGGCCTTTGTAGAGATGTTCCGAAACTATTCTCTCAACGTCCTCCGGTTTTACATGACAATAGAACGTCTTGTCCGGATAGATTGCCACGATAGGTCCCTTCTGGCAGAGACCAAAGCAACCAGTCTTGATAACCTTTACTTCTTCATCCAGTCCGAGTTTCTTCAATTCCTCGTTGAAATTGTTAAAAATCTCGTCGGACTTGCTGGCGGTACATCCTGTTCCCGCACAGCAAAGCACGTTTGCACGAATTGCGGTGCGCATTTTATACCTCCTTATTCTGTACAGCGTTTATGGTATATTCCTCAACTATCTGTCCCTTACCAATATGTTCTTCGAGAATGCGAGATGCCTTGTCCGGATCGACAAGAACATAGGTCGTATGCTCTCCGTCTTTTCCATAAACCTCTACGATTGGCTCGTAAATGCACATTCCTATGCATCCCGTCTGTGTGATTGCGCAGTTGTAATTCTTCTCTGCGGTTTCCTCTACCAAACGATTGAGCACCGTACGCGCACCCGCAGCTATTCCGCAAGTAGCCATGCCTACGACAACTCTGTATTCCTTGTCGCTGTCTCGCATTTCGACTCGCTTAAGAGCTTCCTCCCGCATCTTCTTCAGATCTTCCAGACTCTTCATCTACAGTTCCTCCTTTGTTCGTACAATTCCCTCGTTTATGTAAGCCTTAATCCACATTAGAATTTCAGGTTCCAGCAAACTGACTCCGTCCAATTCTTTTTTAACCTCATCCGTCCTGAATATGAATTCGTCGGAATCGGTTTTGTATGAAAAAACAAAATCTATTTTTTCGTCCGCCATAATGCATTGCATCATCATCTCTCCAAGATCACCCATGGGCGGCACATCGATATTGTCTCTTCTAACACTTGCCTTAAGCAAAGTACCTTCACCCGCCTTACTCTCGATGTCAAAGCTTCCATCGCACATCTCAGTAAGCCCCTTCATAAAGGAAACTCCCATTCCGACTTTACGGGTTTCTCTCGTCGTCATGAATGGATCGACCACTTTACAAAGAAATTCTTTAGTCATTCCTCTGCCGTCATCCCTCACAGACATTTCTATAAGGTTTTTCTCTCTGCTGTCTTCTATTTCTATTTCTATATTCTTAGAATCGGCATGGATGCTGTTCATGATGATTTCCATCATGTGCATCGCCAGATCCTCCATCATGCCTCATCACCCCACAATCGTTTGAACGTGGTGCTCGTCATATAATGATCGGCCTCCGCGATGTCGATTAGCCTATGTGCATCGGAATCCGTAAGCCATACGGTTTCATCTTCTTTGATCCACGGATTGCTCTTGAGCACTCTCGGTATTTCTTCGAGGCTCTTTACTTCGAGTCCATCATACGCGAGTCCTTCCGGAATGAAGCCGAGCTGATTCATAATGCTGTTTTCTCTGTCGAGGACGTGCGCCAGAATTGCTCGTCCTCCGAGCTTATGTATCTCTTCTATCGTTTCATCGAGCGTTGAGCTTAGCGATACGAGAAGGAGTCTCTCCTCCTGCTCGACGAATTCGTCTTCCGTGTTGCATACCCATTGATCTCCGAAGAAATCTACGCTGTTAGGTATTCCCGGCATGCGCTCATCTATCCAAGGCTGAAGTTTAAGTGCGTCATCAAGGTTCTTAAAAAGCGCGAGCACATGCACTTCTTCCGATGTCTGAAGCTCCGCGCCGTATAGGCATTTGATTCCGGAAGCCTTTGCACAGGAAGCGAATGCGCTTAGCTGCCTCACGGAATTATGGTCGGTGACCGCAATAAGTTCAAGGCCCTTTATAAGCGCCATATTGCATATATTGTTAGGCGTCATTTCGTTCTCCGCACAAGGAGAAAGCGCGCTATGTATATGCAAGTCGTAATACATTAGATTCCCAGTTCTACCAGTGCCTTTGCGGTTTCAAATACAGGGATTGCGCTCTCTATAATCGCAAGGTCCTCCTCTTCGGCTTTGGCAATTACATCTTCCGTTATCGCCGCATTGTCCGCGAGGATGATGCAGGAGAACTCTCTGAGCTTGGCTACGGCTACAGCGTTCATATGAATCTGCACCGTAATCCATGCCTGCCCCGGTTCGCCGTTTCCCATGACCCAGCTTAATAGGTCGCCGCAGTATGCACCTTCAATTTCTTTTTCCAAGTCAGCCGCTTCTGTCACGAGCGTCCACCCTGTTTCTTCTATCAAATCATTCAGCGTCATTTGATTTCTCCTTTGCAGACAGTATTCTGCAGTCGTCCAATTTTCTTTCGCCTTTTATAATGCTCTCGGCCATCACTCTGCACGTCTGCATTCCGCATGCGCTGCAGTCGAGACCCGGAAGTTGCTCCAGCACTTCATTGACTTTCTTGAAGAACGCCATCTTCTCCGCAACGCTTACCTGGCTCTTCTTCTCCACGATTACATCTTCGCAGTAGAGAAGTTCAAAAGGAAGTTCCGGTGGTTCCTTCACATCTTTCGGCGAGAGCGCGTGGATATTGTTCTTGGCAAGATATCCGTTTCCGAACATCAGATGCCCACCGACACAACCGTTGAAGCAGTTGAATAGATATAGCAGTCTGAACGACTTTAGAAGGTCGAATTCCGCCAGATCCAAAATATTTTCTACCTTCTCGGATCCGTCAGCCATCAGGTACTCCGGTTTCTGCGGAATGAGCGCCGTATTGCATGACTGAAGTCCCGCTCTTGAGAACTCGAGCTTGGGCCTCTCGCTATTCGGGTTCTTCTTCTGTATCAAAGGAAGTATGTCGACTATCGCTATCGCGTGATCTACTTCCCTGTTCGGATTGTCGTATGGATGCTTTGCGAGAACCAGTTTGGCTTCACATTCGCAGAGATAGAATATGCCTACGGTTCCTCCTCCAACTTCTCTTTCCGAGAGTTGCTCTCTCACCATCATCGCCGCAAGCTCACTCGCATATCTTAGAGGAGCAAAATGGTCAATCAGCATCGGATATTTTGTTTCTATAAGCTGGACCACTACCGGGCAGAATGAAGTTATGACTGACTCTTTGGAGATATCGTCGGCAAGTCTAAACGTCTCGTTCATAATCGCGCCTTCGATATCGCTTATGTCGATGACCTCGTCAAATCCGAGGTCTTTGATGTTGGCAAACATCTCTTCCGCTTTTTCCATGCTTCCGCACTGTGAAGAAAGCGCAGCGGGAACCAGGCATACCGTATAGTCATAATCGTCTATCGCGGTAAGAGGGCTTCCCTCAGCAAGAAGACCTTTGCTGTGACACGCTCTAATACATCTTCCACAGTTGATGCAGAGATCGCCGTCGATAATTATTCGATTGTCCACCATTGACAGCGCGGATGTCGGGCATGCCTTGATGCACTTCATACATTTCTCGCAACTATCCAATGTGTATTTTACAACCGACTTTTCGTTCATTATGCTCCTTTAGTTCTTTATTCGCTTTGAGCTATTATTGATTGTTTGCTTCTTATGCGCCTTTAAATGACAGGCTTAGCACTGTGCCCTCAGGGCTCGTTTCTATATCGAATGTATCTGAAACCCTTTTGATATTCGGAAGCCCCATTCCGGCACCAAAGCCGAGACTCCTCGCTTCTTCGTCGGCCGTGCTGAATCCGGGCGTCATGGCTTTTTCCAAATCCTCGATTCCCGGCCCCCTGTCCGCAAAAACAAGTTTCACCGTTCCGTCATCCATGAGGTCCAGAAAAATCTTTCCTCCGTATGCATGGATGACAAGATTGATTTCCGCTTCATAGCAGGCGACCGCAATATTCCTTAGGACCTTTGGATCTATTCCGACCTGCTTTAGGATGTCCTTTATACGGCTGCTCACCTTTCCTGCGTTTGCATAATCGTCCTGCACTACTTCATATTCTTCATGTAGTATTGATTCAGACATCTATCGCACTCAATCCTTCCGCAAAAAGTCTTCCGCAGGCCTCATACATGCTTAGCGATGTTCCGACTACGTTTATCCCTGCCTCCTCGGCAAGATCGACAACATCATCCGCAAGCCTTTTGCCGCGCGCAAACACTATGAAATCCATGTCAAGCATCTCCGCGGTTCTAATCGCCTGTGCATTACAAAGCCCCGTGATAAGAACTGTCTTATCTGAATCCTTTTGCACCATCGCAAGAACGTCAGACATTAAATCGCTCGCAAAAGCATGAGGATAGTTCTTGTCCATCTTCTCCTCATCGACAATTGCGATTTTTCTTGCGTTTAAAACTTCTTTTATTTCCTTGGCGGTCATTATGACAGCTTGCCTTTCTGCGACATTTCCGCATCAATGATTGCTTTGACTTCTTCTCTTATGATTTCTTTGGTGGATGCGCCGATTACTCTACCATCTATTATGCAAACAGGAGCGAGACCGCAAGCGCCCACGCATCTTGTTGCGTCGATTGAGAAGAGACCGTCTTCGCTTGTTCCGTTGATCGGCGCACCGGTGATTTCAGACGCCTCGTCTATAAGAGTCTGCGAACCCTTTACGTAGCAAGCGGTTCCGAGACATACGTTTATAACGTGCTTTCCCTTTGGTTCTGTCGTAAACTGCGCATAGAAGTTAACTACGCCGAAAACTTCCGCAACGCTCTCGCCGGATGCTTCGCTGATTTTCTCAATAGCTTCAAAAGGAATATATCCAAATGCATCCTGCACTTCGTGAAGCATTACCATCACAGGACCCCTTAGGTCCTTGTGCGCTTCCACAATCTCATTAATCTTTTTGATGGATTCGCTAGTTAATCTTTCCATGTCTCCTCCTTAAAATTCGCCTGTATCGTCTTTTATATAATCCTGTAAATGTATCCCTTTTCCGTTAACCGCTTTTTAGCACCTCTACTCTACGGCTGTTTGGTTGATTCTTCTTGCTTGCCGCAACTATCTAACACATTCGATTCCGCGGTGAAGCGCCTCTATGTTTAGAGGCACAAGTTCTGCCTTCTTGTTGGCAAAGAGGACTTTGATCATAGCTTCTACGGTTTCGACTCTTAAGAAGTCGTTTGCTCCGACGTATGCGCCGAGCATAACCATGTTTCCAACCTTGGGATTTCCTAGTTCCCTCGCAATGTCGTCACAGGGTATATAATACGATTTTACGTCGTCTCGCGTTACCTTATCGCTCACAACACTGCTGTTTACGAATACTCCGCCGCCGCTCATTACATCCGGTTCAAACTTGGCAAGCGATGGCCTATTCATTACGATAATGTCGGTCGGATGCTCGATGAGCGGTGTTCCAATTCTTGAGTCACTCAGGATTACCGAGCAGTTTGATGTTCCTCCGCGCATTTCCGGTCCGTATGACGGAACCCAAGTCATTTCGAGTCCCTCTTCAACTCCGGCTTCTGCGATATTCTTGCCGATGGACATAACTCCCTGTCCGCCAAACCCGGCGATGATTATCTCTTTACGCATCAGCCTTCACCTCCTTTGAACCCGCATCGGAAGTGACATCTTTTATTACTCCGAGCGGATAATACTCGGCCATATTGTCTATGAGCCATTTATTGGCGTCGAGGACGTTCATTCCCCAGTTTGTCGGGCAGGCTGCGAGAACTTCAACAAAGGTAAATCCCGCTCTCTCTTCCTGAAGCCTGAACGCCTTCTGAATGGCCTTCTTGGCTTTGTTTAGATGAGGAATATCCGTTACGCACACTCTCTCCGCATAGACGAGTCCTTCGAGAGTCGAGAGCATTTCGGAGACCCTTATCGGCATGCCGGCAGCTTCCACACTTCTTCCCGACTGCGACGTTGTCGTCTTCTGTCCGATGAGTGTGGTCGGCGCCATCTGCCCTCCGGTCATTCCGTATATTGCATTGTTTATAAATATTCCGGTGAACTTTTCTCCACGCATTGCCGCGTGAACTATCTCCGCGGCACCGATAGAAGCTAAGTCGCCGTCTCCCTGATATGTGAATACGAGTTTATCGGGATTTGTTCTCTTGACTCCCGTCGCAACGGCAGGGGCTCTTCCGTGAGCCGCTTCTATGAAATCCGAGTAGAAATAGTTTCCGGCAAATACGCTGCAGCCTACTGGACAGATTCCGATTGCGGTATCTAACCTATCCATCTCTTCAAGCGTTTCCGCAATCAGCTTATGCACTATGCCGTGAGCACATCCCGGGCAGTAATGCATTTCCGTATCCTGAAGTCCCTTTGACTTTGCATAAACGGTCTTCATCTCTGCCCTCCTTATAACAAAGCCCTTACGGCTTCTTTGACCTGGGTTACGCTCGGAATCATGCCTCCCGTTCTTCCCGTGAAGCTTACAGGCTTAAGCCCATTAACTGCGAGCCTTACGTCGTCAACCATCTGGCCGAGACTCATCTCTACCGAAAGGAATGCTTTTACCTCCGGTTTCTCCGCAAGATCTCTGAGCGGTTTCTCCGGGAACGGCCAAAGGGTTATCGGCCTAAGCATTCCGACCTTAAGCCCTTCCTCTCTCATCTCTTCGATTGCGGAGAGACATATTCTCGCCGGGGTTCCGTAGGATACGAGAATTACTTCCGCGTTGTCCGTATTGATACTCTCCCAGCGGCATTCCTTCTCTGCGATAACTTTGTATTTCTCGTTCATCTTGATATTGTGAGCTTCGCATGCTTGTGAATCCATAAGAAGCGAAGTAACAAAGTTATTGTGATCTCTTCCGTTTCTTCCGGAAGCCGCCCAATCCTTTGGCTCGAGCTCTCTTCTCTCTATGTGGTTCCAGTGAATCGGTTCCATCATCTGAGCGATGAGTCCGTCAACGAGGAAGAGCACGGGATTTCTGTATTCGTCCGCTATATCAAATGCTTCCTGCATGATATCCACTGTTTCCTGAAGCGAAGAAGGAGCGAATACTATAGTTCTGTAGTCTCCGTTTCCCCCTCCCCTTGTCGCCTGGTAGTAATCACTCTGTGAGGGCTGAATGGTTCCGAGTCCCGGGCCACCCCTGTTACAGTTTACGATTACTGCGGGAAGTTCAGTCGCGGCGAGGTAGCTTATGCCTTCCTGCTTAAGGCTGATACCCGGAGATGAAGAAGAAGTCATCGCTCTCATTCCGGCAGCCGCAGCTCCGTAAACCATATTGATTGCGGCAACCTCTGACTCCGCCTGCACGAACACACCACCTACCGTAGGCATACGGTGGGACATATATTCCGGTATTTCATTCTGCGGTGTAATGGGGTATCCGAAGAATCCCTGGCACCCTCCTTTGATGGCAGCTTCCGCTATGGCTTCACTGCCCTTCCAAATTTCGCGTTCCATGTTCTTCCTCCGCTTATTCGTCTTTGGTAATTGTTATGATTGAGTCAGGGCAGATTTTGGCGCAGCTTGCGCAACCAATGCAGGAATCCGGGTCCTGGCATTCGGCGGGTCTGTATCCCTTGATGTTCGGACTATCGGAAATCCCCAGGATATGCTTTGGACAGACAGAAATGCAGAGTTCACAGCCTTTGCATTTATCCTGTTCAAACGTCAGGTGGAACGCCATATTCACTACTCTCCTTTCGTGATTAAACCGACTCTTTATTATATCATTTCAAGACCGATTCTCGGTCAAACCGAACTTTCTTCTCGACTATTTTTCCCAAGGTTTTTTAAGGAAGATATCCATCGGGAGGATTGGCCCTATGTCTTTATCCAGCTTCTCTGCGAGGCTTCTCTCTACCGCATGGAAAGCGATCGGTATTCCAAGTTCATCGGAAACGGATTCCGTAAGTTCCACGCCCCTGTAGATGTCCTCCGGCTCCGTCTCCGCGAAGAAATGTGTGTTGTTTATAAGTCCCGTAATGGGTATCCCTGCGGTGTCTCGAATCTTTTTTACGTATGACACGGCTGCTTCATGCTTCTTGGTCATAGGCCTATTGGCATTTATGACACAGAAAATCTCGGCCTCCCCCGCTTGCATAACCTTATTAAGCTCTACTCCATACCTTGCTAATACTCTGGCGCCTGCCGGGTCACCACCGATATCCATAACCCCGATGCGGGAATTATCCTGAAACAGCGATGTGAGTTCCGGTGGCATATAGGGAAGATCTACGTCGGGAAAATCCTCTGCGCTGCTCACTACTCGGATAGATCTCTGTTCGAGCAAATCGCGACACTCCCGGGACCTAAAATACGGATTAACTATATCCAAATCAAAGAGGGTAATCCCTGCCTCCTCACCGAGTTTTACGGCGATGAAAAGCGCATAATTTACCGATATTTCCGACTTGCCGCTTCCGTAGTGACCGGCAATTAAGGTTATGCGCGCCCCCTTTGATTTGACGTCATATTCGTTCATATTATTATAGTATTTTATGGCTCTTTTGTTGTCAATTGATTAGCAAATAATCGCTTTTTTAAGGCTTTTCTTTTGGTGAAAACAACAAAAAACCCGGCGCTTTTATGTGCCGGATTTTATGCATGTTTAATCGCTGTTTGGCTGACAATTATTGACTTTATTGGCCTTTGTTTATAGCTAATACGTATTAGTAAATATAGACCTCAGTAACTCCAACCTTAACGTGCGAGAACAGCTCTGCCGCAAGCTCTGTAGGCATGTTGATACATCCGTGCGATCCGTTCTCCAGATATATGTCTCCACCGAAGTCCCACCTCCACGACGCGTCATGAATTCCCGTAATGCCATAACTGTCGATTCCCATCCAGTAGGAAACTGTGAGGTCATAGTCCTCACCAATCAATTGTGCGTCCCGGTCTCTTTGCCTAATCATAAAGTAACCGGTTGGTGTCGGACTCTTCTTGGCATTCCCAGTTACGACAGGGCCAGAAAGAATCATCGTTCCATTTTCGTAGTACCAAAGATACTGCTGGCTAATTGAAATCTCTATGAACGAGGGGCTTCCGTTTCCGTTTGTCCTGGGTTGTGGATAGTTGATATACCACGATGCGGTTATTGTCACATTTTTGTCCTCCGGCTTTTCCGAAACCAGAGCGCTTTTCAACTTCTCCAAGAGATCGTCGTATAGAAGATACTCGTAGCGATTTATATAGTAATCGTGGGCTATGCCTTGAGCATATTCCTCCACTCCTTCTTCATTCAAGGAAAGTCCTTCTTCACCGCTGTCGAAGAATCCGAGTATTTCCGCTCCCTTCAATACTTCCGAGCTGTATGACGTTGTATTAATCGTTATGGTTCTTTCCAGAACTTTTTCGAGCATTGCCTTTTCTGCAATAAGCCTCTTGTCTGTCGATTTGATGCTCGGTTCGGTGCAGAGATCTCTCAGGTCAACATGCTGTGTACCCTCTCCCCTAAGCACTGCCCTGGCCGCATCCAAAATCATTTCCGTGGCAATGGTTCTGTCTACTCTGTTTCCTTCCTTCTCGGGAACTATGGTTGCACGCGATCCATCCACCTTCACGTATGCGTCCTGTGCCTCTACGGTAGTGCTCTTTCTCTGTGAAGAGAGTCCGCATATCTCTAGTTTTA
>JAGAFN010000003.1 GCA_017612585.1 Bacillota bacterium
AGGGATAACGAGATCCTGATATTTGATGAGCCTACTGCGGTTCTCACCCCTCAGGAAATCGATGAACTCATGAACATAATGAAAGGATTGGCCGCAGAAGGTAAATCCATTCTTTTCATATCTCATAAGCTTAACGAAATCATGGAAGTTGCAGATAGATGCAGCGTCTTAAGAAAAGGAAAATACATAGGAACAGTTGATATCGCCTCAACCACCAAAGAGGAACTCTCCAATATGATGGTCGGAAGAGATGTTAAATTTGCGGTAGATAAATCCCCTGCTGAACCAAAGGAGACTGTCCTCGAAGTAAGAAATCTATGCGTAAGGGACACCATCCACAAAAAGGATGCCGTCCATAACGTATCTCTCGATGTACGCGCCGGCGAGATTGTCTGCATAGCCGGTATAGACGGAAACGGACAGACGGAATTCGCACAAGGAATTACGGGACTCCTTCCTGTGGAAAGCGGAAGCATCAGACTCCGCACAGGCGATGACTTGGAAGATATAACCCATAAATCGATTCGCTACAAAAACACTCACGGAATAAGCCATATCCCGGAGGATAGACATAAACATGGTCTCGTCCTGGATTATACCCTGGAACAAAATATGGTTCTCCAACGTTATTTCGAACCCGAGTTCCAAAACGGCGGCTTCATCAAGTTTAACGATGTCCGTACATATAGCGAAAGGCTAATCGATGAGTTCGACGTGAGAAGCGGTCAAGGTCCCGTAACAATCGCAAGATCAATGTCCGGAGGCAATCAGCAGAAGGCGATTGTTGCACGTGAACTCGACCGCAATCACAAGCTTCTCATCGCCGTTCAGCCAACGAGAGGCCTCGATGTCGGCGCGATAGAGTTCATACATTCAGAGATAGTAAAGAAGAGAGATGAAGGCGTGGCAGTTCTTCTTATATCCCTCGAACTCGAAGAAGTAATGAACCTCTCCGACAGAATCCTCGTCATGTACGAGGGCGGAATCGTTGGTGAACTAAATCCAAAGGAAACCAATATTCAGGAGCTCGGTCTATACATGGCAGGAGCAAAGAGACAGGAAGGAGAATCAAAACAATGAAAGGTTCAATAAAGCAAATACTATCCTCCCTCCTCTGCATCTTAGGCGGAGTTCTCGTAGGATTTATAGTCCTACTCCTAATGGCTATGTTCAACGAGAACATCTCCCTTGCCGAAGCCTTTAGAGGAATCGGAATAATATTAGGCGGTCCTTTTACGAGCGGAAGAAATATGATGTTCCAGCTCGGCAATATGATTTTTAACGCCACACCGCTAATCTTTACGGGCCTTGCCGTAGCGATAGCATTTAAGACGGGACTCTTTAATATAGGCGCGCCGGGGCAATATCTTATGGGTGCTATGACATCCCTTCTCGTTGCACTTTCCATTCCGAGTTCGAGCGTGCATCCTGCAATAATCTGGATCCTCGCATTTATGGCAGGTGCAATCGCGGGTGGCATCTGGGGAGCAATTCCCGGATTCTTCAAGGCCGTACTTAACGTCAACGAAGTTATCGTCTGCATAATGTCAAACTGGATTGCCGCAAACGTCGTAAGCTGGGTCTTCAAGGACTCCAGGTTTATAAACTATGCAGAGACTAAGGTTAACTTCATAGTTAAGACGGAGATAAATAACGTTGCAACCCCTACCCTCGGAATGGATAGTCTATTCTCAGGTGGCGCCGTAAAATCATACGTCGACATAGGAATCTTCATCGCAATAGGAGTTGCGATTCTTCTCTTCATAATGATGAATAAGACCACCTTCGGCTACGAACTAAAGGCCTGCGGTTTTAACAAGAACGCATCCAAGTATGCCGGAATGAACGAAAAGAGAAATATAATTCTCTCAATGGTAATCGCGGGCGCACTTGCAGGTGCAGGCGCTGCGCTTTGGTGCTTGAACGGTCACCAGGACTTTAAATGGGATACATATCAGACCCTCCCTGCTGACGGATTTAACGGAATAGTTGTTGCGCTCCTCGCAGCAAATAATCCAATCGGTGTAATCTTCAGCTCACTATTCCTAAAGTATCTCAACGTGAGCGGAGCGAACCTCGCTGCCAACACGTCATTCAACGAATACGTATCGCAGCTCATTATCGCAATGATAGTATACTTCTCCGGATTTGCAAGCTATATAACAGGCAAGCTTTCAAACCGCAAGAAGAATGATTTGAACAAGTAAGGAGGAATGTAAAATGGTATTTATACTTCAGAAAACACTAATATTTACAATTCCACTTCTCATAGTTGCACTCGCGGGAATGTTCGCCGAGCGAAGCGGTATCATAAATATTGCCCTAGACGGCATCATGATTTTCGGTGCATTTATTGGTGCCGTTGTTGCATTTAACCTAAGATCGAATTTTGTTGCATTTGTTGACCATCCGCAGCTTTTGTTCCTGATATGCATGGTGATTGCGGCTCTCGCAGGAGCGGTTTTCTCATTCCTGCTTTCGGTATCTGCGATCAAATTCAATGCCAACCAGACAATAGGCGGTACAGCGCTTAACCTCTTGGCACCGGCTATAGCCCTCTTCCTAATCAAGGTATTCACAACCAAGGATCAGCTCGAGATGGGAACCTCAAGAAACAGCGAAGGCACCGTAACGGACTTTTCATACGTAATAACAAACAAGAACCTTCCTGCGGGACTACAGGTTTTCTTTGATAAGACTTATATATCGACATTCGTATGCATTGCATTATTCATTATCCTATCGATATTCATCTATAAGACCAAGACAGGACTTAGAATTAGATCCTGCGGTGAGAACCCGCATGCGGCAGACTCGGTAGGAATAAACGTGTATAAGATGAGATACCTGGGAACAGCTATTTCGGGCGCTCTCGCAGGTCTCGGCGGCTATGTATATATAGCCACCGTTGCAAACGGAACCGCATCCGGAGCCGTTGCCGGCATGGGATTCCTCGCACTCGCAATTATGATCTTTGGTAACTGGAAACCCGTAGGAATTGCACTCGGAGCTCTCATGTTCGGCTTCTTAAAATGCCTGAGCGTAGTCCATAGTCAATTCGCATTCACAAAGAATCTGGGGCTTCCGATGTACTTCTATAACCTAATCCCCTATGTCGCGGTACTAATCGTCCTTGCCTTCTCCGCAGGTAAATCCCGCGCACCAAAGGCAGAAGGAATACCATACGACAAAGGCAGTCGCTAATTGAAACGGAGAATCCATATCGACATAGTGTTTGTGCTGCTTTAGTCCTCGGAATGGACAATTGAAACCTCAATAAAATTGAACCTCTGGAGGGTTGCATCAATGATTCCTCGCTTACGCTCGTCACTGATGCCAACCTCACAGAGGTTCTTCTTTATTTTCGGTCAATTGTTACCATTCCTGCGAAAGACGCATCACAAAAATCACGTCTCCCGAACTCTCCGTTCAATCAGCTATTTAGTTTGCTGTAGGCTTTTGCGATTTCGGTGCCGACGGCTGCGTTGTTGTAGACTAATTTGATGTTTGCGGAGAGTGAATCGCCTCCTGTGATTTCAGCTACCTTTGCGAGGAGGAACGGCGTGCAGTCTTTTCCTTTGATGCCCTTCTCGTCCATCTCGGCGAGCGCCTTATCGATTACGGCGTTAATTGCATCCGCGTCCATTGAGTATTCTTCAGGAATCGGATTTGTGATGAGCACTCCTCCGTCGAGTTTGAGTTCTCTCTTTTCTTTTATTATCTTGGCGGCGATTTCCGGCGATTTTACGTTGTAGTCAACTGAAAGTCCAGACTTCCTCGTATAGAATGCAGGGAGTTCATCTACCCCATAACCGAGTACGGGAACACCTTTTGTTTCAAGAACTTCGAGTGTCTTTGGGAGGTCGAGGATTGCCTTTGCTCCTGCACAGATTACGGTTACGTTTGTACGAGCGAGTTCCTCGAGGTCGGCGGAGATATCGAATGTAAGTTCCGCTCCTCTATGGACACCTCCTATTCCACCCGTAACAAAGAATTCAACTCCGGCGAGATTTGCAAGTATCATAGTTGTCGCAACCGTGGTTGCGCCCCATGAACCTGTCGCCATGACCGTTGCGAGGTCGCGACGCGAAACCTTTGGTATCTCCTGGCCTTTCTTTCCGAATGCTTCTATCTCATCAGCATTCATTCCTACTATTCCGACTCCATCTATGATTCCGATGGTTGCCGGAACTCCGCCGTGCTCTCTCACGATTTTTTCGACGTTGAGAGCTGTCTCCACGTTATCGGGATAAGGCATTCCGTGTGAGATAATTGTCGATTCAAGTGCTACGACCGGCTTCCCTTCTTTGAGCGCCTGCTGAACTTCCGGATTAACTTTCACATTCATAGTTTTCTCTCCTTAATATCCAATGTATTTATCGTTTCAATTATTCTTTTTTCTCGTTCCAATGCTCGTCTATTACGATCACGTGTCGAGTCGTTTCCAGCGTTTGACAGAGTTTGCGTTTCAGAGTTGTTGTTAAGTTCCGACTCGCCGCTTACCTTGAGAACCGCAGCAGCTATTGCGAACCTAATAGCACTATCGGAATCCTCTCTTTTTATCTTTCTCGATAGATAGGCTCCGAACATGGCGTCGCCCCCGCCGTTTGCGCTATCCATCTTAACGGTCTTATGCGTGATCCAGAGTTTTTCGTCTTTGTTTCCAAAGAGAATGCCTCTTTCTCCGAGCGTTATAATTATTTCCTCTACGCCGCGGTCGATAAACCAGTCGAGCGAATCTCTTGCGGTTTCATCGTCCACTATTTCTATCCCCGTGAGTTCCTTTGATTCTATCGCATTAGGCTTAAATATGCTTATTCTGTTCAATACGGATTTGAGCCTTGGAATCTTGGCGGCGCTTACGGGATCGGATGCGATCTTTGCCGGAGTATTTTCCGTAATGTATTCGATTAAACTAGGCTCAAGATTGCTGTCGAGCACCAGGTAATCGTCCAATGTCATCTCATCTAGCGCAGTCTTAAGAACATGCTCATCTATCTCCTCCAGTATCCGCATATCGTTCATGGCAATTCGCATATCGCGCTTTTCATCGAGAATCGCAAGATATGTCGACGTTGGATGCTTCTTGCTCGTAATTGAGAAACTCGTATCAATGCCTAGATTTACGCAGTTTTCTTTGATAAGATTTCCGTAATCGTCCGCACCAAAACAAGTAACCAGGCTGACACTCTCCCCAAGCTCGGCACAAGCCTGAGCAATATTCCTTCCGACACCGCCAAAGGATTTTTTGATATCGCCCATATTTGAATCGTAATCCTTAAGCTGATGACTCGCGTGCCCGATAATATCTATATTGGCTCCGCCTATCACCCAAATTCTCTGCTCTCCCATGATTTCTGTTCCTTTGCAGGCACTCTCGTTTTCCACATCGAATTCCAACTACACAAAATAGTCTTCCTACCTCTAAATAATTAGAGCCTCTGTCTCCAAAGGCTCTTCTCAAATCTATCTCGCTCGGATACTAACAGCAGAACGCATTTCCGAGGCAATAGCACATTGCGCAGTCAAGGCATGACGGCGAGCTGTAGCCTCTGTTATAGCTCGTCGTCTTGTATATTGCCCCCGTTCCCGAAATCTTGCGATATACATCCTGATATTCCTGATTCTGCGGCGCCATGCTAATCGCCCTTCTAATCTGCTGCATCGCGGTATCAAAATACCCAATCTTATAATTCAGAACTCCCGACAGAAAGTACCATTCAGCCGTGCGATCTCTCTTTGCGGAAAGAAGTTGCTGCGCAAGACCAAACTTATTGCTATCTATTGCATTTCTTATCTCATAGTAATCGTGCGAACCGCTCTCTGCGTAATGCGTGTCGTAACCCGCACCGTATGTCGCATTCTCATAATATGTCCCGGTACCGTAGGTGGCTCCACCATATGACGAACCGCTGTATGACGATCCACCGTAGGACGATGACGAACCACTGTAACTGCTCGTCGTAGTTGTCGTCGGCTTCATCAGCATATCGTAAGCCTCATTCACCTCTCGCATTTTTTCTTCAGCCAAATCAGCCAGCGGATTATCGATATACTTATCCGGATGGTACTTCTTTACGAGTTCCCTGTATGCATTTTTGATTTCTTCGTCGGTTGCGCCTCTGGAAAGACCCAATACTTCATACGGATCCATCTCTATTCCTCTTTGTTTAAATCATTGTTTAAATCGTTGTTTAAATCATTGTTAACGTCTTTGTTCAAAAGACTGTCGGTGCGTCCCCTTAGTCCCAGGAGCACCACATTATCTATTATACCTTTATTTTTTTTGATGTCCAGAAGGTCGATTGCGGCCGAAACCCTGCCAAGATAGTTATAAAGTGTATCCTCAAGGTTTTCCGCCCCGCCCTCTCTATATATCAAAGGATTATATGCGCCGCTTTTTATGTCTTTCTCAAGGTCATCAACTGCGTCCATCACATAAATCCAGCGTCCGAGGTCGTATGCGAGTTCTCCAACAACTCTGTTCCTCGGGTCATCCATGTATCCCGTGAAAACGCTCCTTAGGACCGCACCAAAGGCATCAGCTGTCATATCCAGGCTCGGCGACTTATCCTCCTCGAGCTTGGATAGCGCCGCTATGCCATTTTCTATTTCAGCGGCCACAATGGGATATTTCCCTTTGATTGCCTTATACGATTTCTTGAAGAATGTCTCTCCTACTATGCCCCTCATCTTATGCTCATCCTTCCTGTCGTCCAAGAAATTGTAATAAGCGAGAAGAAGAAGCATGTCCGCCGCATAGTCTATGGAAGCCGACTTTCTGACCACCGGGTTCTTCTTGATGTGGTGGACTATGCAGTGTTCTTCCGTTATCTCCTCTTTTGCTTCATCGAGCGATGCAAGAAGTAGCGCCAGAAAAACAGAATCGTAGTTCAGCGCAAACCTCGGCACTTGCCCATAGCGAGCCATGGACTTGCAGACACCGCAGTAGTATCCGCGGTAAATCTCAAGTTCCGACTCGCTCAGTTGATCTTTACTTACGCTTACGTAACCGAGCATACTTTCACCAAAGCATTACTATACAAAATGCTATTAACCTCGACGCGCGGCCCTTATTCAGCCTTAAATTCTTTCCAATACTTGCTGTAGAGATCGTCTCCCTCCGCGCCGAGGCTTACGAGCATTTCGAAATCCGCGAAGTCCTCCGGGAAAAGATATTCCATAACCTTCTCGTCATCTGAAACCATATCTATTACAGCCTTGTTTGGAATTGTGTATGTAAGGTATTCGTAATTTTTAATCGCAGCGTCCGAACTCAACATGAAATTAATCCACGCTTCTGCGTTTTCTTTGTTCTTTGCTGCCGTCGGGATTGCCCACATGTCGAGGAACATCTCGGTTCCTTCCTTTGGAACGACATATTCAAGGCTTTCGTTCTCTTCCTGCGAATAGAGAATCTCTCCGCTCCAAACAACTACGATATTTGCGGAACCGCCGATTGCGAGGTCTCTCGCGGAGTCGTTCGCATAAGTATATACAAGCGGTTTCTGCTCTTTCATATAATCGGTCGCTGCCTTAAGTTCTGCCTCGTTTGTCGTATTGATTGAATGTCCGAGTGCCTTGAGTGCGATAGCGTAATTATCTCTCATGCTATCAGGCATAACAATTCCGCCCTCCTTGTACTCTTCTTTCCAGAGATCCTTCCAAGAAGTTATTTCGCCCTCTGCAATCTCATCCGTGTTATACATGATGCCGAGTGTACCGAATGTATGCGGAACGGCATATTTGTTGCCGGGGTCGTATGTAGCCGCCATATCGAGATACTTTTTCTCAATGGCGGATATGTTTTCAACGTTCCCGAAATTGATTTCCTGAATAAGTCCTTCGCTTATTAATCTCTGCACCATATAATCAGACGTGCAGATTACGTCGTAATCGACGGAACCCTTGGATATAACCGGATACATTTCCTCGTTCGTATCAAAGTTATCAAGTATCACTTTGATTCCGGTTGCTTTTTCAAATTCACCAACCAAATCGGGATCGATATAGTCGCCGAGAGAATAAACTCTTACCTCTCCGTTCTCACCGGACGAACTCTTTCCGCATGCGGCGAGCATGCTCATAGCCGAAACGAGCATTGCGATTATCAAGATAAGTGCACCGATTTTTTTGATGTTTTTCTTCATAGTTGGTCTCCTCCCTTGCGTCTCGAAACGATATTCGAGATCACCAAAACAATGAGAACAATAACGAATATGATTGTGGACAAGGCAAACAGTGTCGGCCTTATTCCTACTTTCACCTGGCTATATATCAGAGTCGAGATCGTGTTTATTCCTGCGCCTCTCGTAAAATGCGTGATAACAAAGTCATCAACCGACATCGTAAACGCAAGAAGAATCCCGACACTATTCCCGGTCTTATATCCGGTAAAACGACTTTTCTGAATGCATAGGCAGGTGTCGCACCGAGGTCGAGCGCCGCCTCATATGCATTCGGAGTGAGCTGTGTGAACTTTGGCATTACAGAAAGCACCACGTAAGGGATACAGAATGACACATGCGAAAGAAGTACTGTCCCCCAGGAAAGAGATATCCCGAATACAAGGAATGTCATCATAAGAGATATTCCTATTACGATATCCGCGTTTAGCAGTGGAATATTATTTAATCCCATCAGGATATTTTTGCTTCTCGTTCTTAAAGCCATTATTCCCATGCATGCGAGTGTGCCAATAATAGTCGAGATTATAGCGGCAGCTATCGCAATCGAGAAGGTATTCCAAATCGCCTCCATGATCTGCGAATTGTTGAACATCTTCACATACCAATCGGTCGTGAAGCCCGTCCACACGGACATGGATTTGCTCTTGTTAAACGATAGCACCATGAGTGTTCCTATCGGAAGATAGAGGAAAATCAGAATGAGGAGAAGGTATATTCCCTTCATAACTCTTCCGAGTGTCTGGCCTTTTGCTCCGGCGGGTCTTGATTTCACATTCATATCAAAGTACCCTCCCCGTCTTTATCTATCTTGCTGAGAAGCGCCATGCTGACAAGTATGAATATCATCATGACGAGCGAGAGCCCGGAGCCAAGATGCCAGTTACCTGCAGTTGTGAATTCTTGCTCGATTATATTTCCTATAAGGTTTATCTTGCCGCCGCCCAACATATTGGAAATTGCAAAAGTCGTAAGCGACGGAACGAATACCATCGTGATTCCGCTTGCGATTCCCGGAATTGAAAGCGGAAGTATTACGCTCCATAATACGCGCGATTTGGTCGCACCGAGATCGTAGGCGGCTTCAATTACATCGTTCTCGATCTTGAGCATGGCATTGTAAATCGGAAGCACCATGAACGGCAGGAAGTCATACACCATACCGAGCACTACCGCAACCGGTGTATTGATAATCTCAAGCGCCGGAAGATGCAGAAACGACAGTATGTCATTTATGAGGCCGCCTCTCTCAAGCAGCACTCTCCATGCCATCGTTCTTAAGAGGAAGTTCATCCACATCGGAAGGATGAAGATGAACACCATGAACCCACGCCTGCCGAAGCTGCTGTTTCGAAGTATCAGTGCGAGCGGTGTCGCAAGAATCAGGCAGATAAGCGTACTTATGAAAGCCAAAGCCAAAGAAAGCATGAGAGCTTTTGCGTGCTCATGCCCAAACATGGCTTTGATATTCTCAAATGTGAATGTGCCACTCCTGTCCGTTAGTCCGTAAAATATGATTACGGCCATCGGGATAAGCGTTCCCGCCACGATGCATAGGGCAAAAGGAATGGCAAAGGGCTTTTTATACATCTACCTCTATAGCCTCCTGCTCCTTGGTCTGCGGTTTCTTCATAATCTGAATATTGAACGGAATTACGTCGATGCTTACTTCCGTTCCTACAGGATAGCTCGTCGTATTCTGCGCGAGCCACGTAAGTCCTCCGGCCTCAATTTCCATCTCATAGTGGACGCCGATAAAAATATTATGGGTAACCACTCCGTCGATTCTGCCTAGACCTTTGCTTTTAATGATGATGTCTTCAGGTCTTATCATTACGTCAACCGGGCGGTTCACACCGAATCCCTCGTCCACGCAATCGAATACGGTATCCCCGATCTTTACCAGTCTATCCTCCAGCATAACCGCGTCGAAGATATTGCTGTCTCCGATAAAGTCGGCCACAAACGCGTTCTCAGGCTCGTTATATATTTCTTCCGGCGTTCCCATCTGCTGGATATATCCACCGTTCATTACGATGACCTTATCGCTCATCGTGAGCGCCTCTTCCTGGTCGTGCGTAACGTAGAGGAACGTGATTCCGAGTTCGTTCTTGAGACGGATGAGCTCGTACTGCATCTCCTGACGGAGCTTTAGGTCAAGCGCACCAAGCGGCTCATCGAGAAGAAGAACCTTTGGCTCGTTTACGATGGCTCTTGCCATTGCAATTCTCTGCTGCTGTCCGCCGGAAAGCGAATCTATCTTTCTGTTCTCGTAACCATCCAGGTTAACGAGCTTAAGCGCATATTTGATCTTATCCCGGATATATGCATCGTCCTTGCCCTTGATTTTAAGACCAAAGGCAACGTTCTGCCCCACGTTCATATGCGGGAACAGAGCATATTTCTGGAACACCGTATTAATCGGTCTCTTGTTCGGTGGGACATCCGTTATGTCCTGCCCCTCAAAGAATACCCTCCCTTTGTCGGGCTTTTCAAACCCGCCCACGATTCTCAAGGTTGTCGTTTTGCCGCAACCCGAAGGCCCCAGCAGGGTTATGAATTCATTCTCAGCTACGGAAAGATTAAAGTCGTCGAGCACCATCATATCGCCAAAAGACTTGCTGATTCCCTGAAGCTCTATCAAAGATCCCATGCCGAACCTCCTTTCTATCTCAAAAAATTTCAAACGATTCTGGGCGCATTCAAACTAGGCTACCAAAAAGGTCGCCAAAGCCGATTATATCGTATATTCCGCTAAATAGCAACGAAAATCCACTCTTAAGCAATAAAATGTGCCAAGAAAAAACCGCTCGAGCAAAGACCTGCTCTTGAGCGGTTAAAATCATCATCTGTCACCACTTTCTACATAACCATTTGCTCTAAGCAAATGTGGCCTCAAGCTTGTCAAAAACCATTTTCTCGACATCTTCCTTTTCTTTTCCCAATGCTGAAGCAAGCTCGCCGAATAGGAGTTCCCCTGCCATCTTCATATATCTCTTGTCGATCTGCCCGAGCTTCTTATTGTTCTTTTCCGCCTCGATTCCCTTGGCAAATATGGATTTAACCATCGAGAGCAAATCCTCGCATGTATGACTATCCATCATGCTTTGATAATGCTGTGAGAGCTGCTGAATGCTCGTTGTGCTGAATGTTTCGTAGTCCATGCCTTCGATGTCCGATATCAAGGATTTGGCCTTTCTTCCGCTTATCACGGGCCTAAGGGCTATCTGAGCGGCATCAATAGGTGCATAGAAGGTTCCGGAATGATAGAGAGGCTCAAGAAAATAATAGAGTTTCTTACTGGAATTCTGATTGGAATCTCCTACAGCAAAATCAGGAGTGCCAATCTTCAGCACCCTGCAGACCCCCGTCTTGCCGTACATGACCAAATCATTTTCCTTAAACATTTCGGCTTCCGTTCTACTTGACAAGCATCCTCTTTTGATATATTATAACAGTTTTCTGATAATTCTGCAAATACATCATCTAGGGCCTGCCTCTTTTCTGAGATACAATTGCCCAGTATTTTTACGTCAGAACTCTCCCTTCATTTGGAAGTTGTGATAAAATACCACTGAAAGCAAGAATACTCTTTTTGGCGAATACTCTTATTAATATAAAGGACTGTGATGGACGATTTCGGGATATTAGTAATATATGCGATAATTGCGGCGTTTTCATTCTTTGTCGCGGCACCGATTATGCTTAATGCCGTTTCAACCTTCGGCGTACAGAGGAAGTTTGCAAGCGAGATGGTCGATAAAGGAATAATCAATGAGGACGTTGTGAAAGAGCTCCAACCCAAGAAACAGCTTGCCGGGATTATCGTAGCGGCAATAGTTATCGCCGCCATGCTCTTTACATCATTCAAGATAAGACTTGGCTATATCTCCATGGCGGTCGGCCTAATTGTCGGACTCCTCCGCTTCCGTCACATCGTCCAGTTCAACAATTTGACGGTTAGGCGTTTTCAAAACACCTACCAAGGACAGTACGACACGGCCAAGCTAAATGAATATGTCAAAAAGACATTCTAGATTCTAAGCAACAATCACAAAACGAGGGAGCCTATGCTCCCTCGTTTCTCTTTGCTGAATTGTCCGCCAAGTCACACCCGGCATCTAACCATATCATACTCCGCATCAAGTCTTATGCTGTCTTGTACAGTTCTTCGTCTGCCTTCTTCATCTCTTCGAAGATGCCTGCATGCTTCTTTGATACTATCGACTTGATTACAAGAAGTACGCCGATCATGAGTGCAATTTCGATAACAAGGCAGATGAACCAATTCTTCAGGAATGGTGCAATCAGGAATCCTATAGCACTTACGGCAACTACCGTTAGTGCATATGGAAGCTGCGTATTAACGTGGTTGATGTGGTAGCAGTGCGCACCCGCGGAAGCCATGATTGTGGTATCCGAAATCGGTGAGCAGTGGTCACCGCATACACCGCCTGCACAGCAAGCCGCAAGTCCGATTACGCAGAGCAGAGGTTCCTTACCGTAGTCAAATGCCATCGTAACTATCGGAGCCATGATGGAGATTGTTCCCCAAGATGTTCCGGTTGCAAATGCGATTACCGCAGACATCAAGAAGATGATTACCGGAAGAAAGTTCTTGAGATTAGCGGCATTTTCAAGTATCGATTCCACGAATGCTCCGGACTCTAGTCCGTTCTTTGTGAGAGCACCTAGTGTCCATGCGAAGCAGAGAATCATGATCGGGCTTACCATCTGGATGAATCCCGAAGGAACCGACTGCATGCTCTTTTCAAAGCTGATGGACTTGCGGAGCCAGTAATAAATGAATGTGAAAATCAGAGCCACGATTGATCCGAGGCAGAGACCTGTTGCAGCGTCGGCATCAGCGAATGCATCGATGAAGCTTGCTCCATCAAAGAATCCGCCCGTGTAGATGAGACCGATGATGCACATTACAATCAGCACTACTACCGGGAGAATCAGGTCCGCAATTTTGCTGTGAGCAGCACCCTCTTCATAATCGTCAGCACCTTCGAACGGTCTGTGTTCTGTAGTGAAAAGGTCGTTCTTAACCTGAGCATTATACTCATGCTTCAACATCGGACCGTAGTCGATGTTCAGAATTGAAATAACGATAATCATTACGAGAGTCAGCAAGCAGTAATAGTTATATGGAATCTGCTTGATGAACATCTGAATGCCGGAGATATAACTGTCATCAACAAAGCCCGCAACTGCAGCCGCCCAGCTGGATACCGGTGCAAGCATGCAAACCGGTGCAGCAGTAGCATCGATGATGTAAGCAAGCTTTGCTCTTGAAATCTTGTGAGATTCCGTCACAGGTCTCATTACGGAACCAACGGTTAGGCAGTTGAAGTAGTCATCGATAAAGATGAGAACTCCAAGCAGCATCGTCATGAGCTGTGCACCCGTACGTGTCTTTACGTTTTCTTTGGCCCAACGTCCAAACGCAGCGGAACCGCCGCCTTTGTTCATGAGGTCAACCATGATTCCAAGAATTACGAGGAACATCAGGATACCTACGTTCCAGAGGTCTCCTATGTTTGTGATGAGACCATGCTCGTAGAGTCCCTCGCCTCCGCCTACCAGCACTCTTATGGTATCCCAAGGAGCAAAGTTTGCTACAAGGATGGATCCCGTGAGCACACCGATGAATAGCGAAGAATAAACCTCTTTACTAATAAGTGCGAGTGAGATTGCTACTGCCGGCGGAAGAAGTGACCAAATGGTTCCCGTCACACCGTCCGGATAAGCAAAACGGAGAATTACCATAAGAGCAACGATTACAATACACGCTACTCCATAGGCGACTTTAGTGTTTTTCTTTTCCATGCTTTCTTTACACCTCCCAACATCTCGATGATGTCCATTCAAGCATACACACACAAGTCTTTTATAACTTTACTGGATTATATCATCACGGAACGCAGCATAGGGGTCTGCGGAGTCTGTTATCTCAATAAAAATGGAGCGTTTTAAGTTCGCTCCATTTTTGGTTCTAATCGAATCTTGTGAACCAAAATCGGTTCAGCACAAAATGCCCTTTTACATAATCGGTTTCTTGTTTCCACACTTCACGCAGAAGTTTCCGTAGCATTCGGTTCCGCAGTTCGGGCAGAACCACCTGGTACCGTCATTTGCTGTGCTTATTGTTGTTCCGGCTTCCTCTGCAGCGGCCTTCTCCTCGTCCCGCTTGACTGCGACATCTAGACCTGCCTTAACCGCGGCCTGCATTGAAGGCGTGAACGGATATTTTCCCGGAACCAGCTTGCTCTGAATCTGTCTTCCGAGCGCCTCATAATACTCATATACAGCGCTGTCCTTTGTAGTCTCAACATCTTCCGCAAGTTCAAACTCTATCTCAGGGAAATAAGGAGAATCAATATCCAACTGAACATCAAAATCGTATTCGTAGGTGAACCTCGGAGGATTGTAGCTTACTTCCTTACCGTCTTCTCCCTCCTCGAATTCCTCCTCGCGCTCTTCCGAGATTTCAATTCTGCAGTCCTTGACCTGCGAAAGCTCGATTATATCTGGATTTGTCTTTTGCCAATTGCTACTCCTAGTTGCGATGAAAGTCTTTGCTTTCTCATCGATATGAATCTTCACATCATCTCCGCCAATCGTGAGTGTCGGATGAAAATCTTCAAGCTTTCTTTCGTTTTCTTCTCTATACGCAAGTTGTTCTTTAATCTCATCTATCGTGGACGACCTGCGCTCCGAAAACCACGGCGAAAGTTTGCTCGCACAATCTTTGCAAAGATTTCCATCCATCAGCTTACGATTACCAAGCAGTTTAATATCGTTCCCACAGACAGCACATATTTTTTTATCAAATAGTCCCATGGTTTTCTCCTTTCCTATAACTATATATATTTAACCATCTCTTCAATCGGCTTTCTTACATCATGCCAGCCTGGTGCCGGGCGCGATTTTTCGCTCGGATAACCCAATGGAAGCATTGCGACAATCTCGTAATTCTCAGGGATTTCGAACGCCTCACGCAAAGTAGGTTCATCAAATCCCCTGACCCAGCAAGAACCGATTCCCTCATCAAAAGCCTGGAACATCATGCTCGTCGTAACTATTGCAGCATCTGTTGCGCCTGCTCTGTGTCCATCGTTACCATGCCATTCCTCGTCCCTGTCTGCACAGATAATAAGAATCGTAGGCGCATTAAAAGCATATTTCGTAACTTCACGCGCCTTGGAAATCGCCTCCTCACTCTGAAGAACAATAATCTTCTGCGGCTGATTGTTATGCGCTGTCGGAGACACCCTTGCAACTTCCAAGATCCGATCCAACTCTTCCTTTTTTATCTGTTCCTCACTGAATCTCCTTACGGAATACCTCTCATGCGCAAGGTCAAAAAAATCTTCCATCTACATTCTCCTTAATGCGTTTCTATATATTTCTCCAACACTTCTTTGACGTAACTAATCGATTGCTTAACCGCTCCGTCCTCGTATGCCGGGGTTAGGTTTGCCAGTTTAAGAATATCAAGATACCCCTCGCTACCTCCGATATCCGTTATAGCAAGGTATTCCTTCCAAGCGCTTGTAGGATGAGTTACATACTTCCTATTCATTTCCATCGAATTTACAGTAGCAAGACAGTACTCTATGTAATAGAACGGATAACCAAAGAAATGAAGCTTATGATACCAATATCCACCGCGGTTCATAAACTCGTCGTCTTCATCGTACTTTCGCCACGGCATATACTTCTTTTCGAGTTCTCTCCATGTAAGGGTTCTTTCCTTCGGTGCCATCTCCGGATTTGAATAGCAAATATGTTGGAACTCATCAACCGCAGCACCAAAAGGTATAAACGTCATCAGCTCCTGTAGGTTTGAAAACTCATACTGCTTCGCATCATCTCCAAAGAATCTGTCTGCATATCTATTTGCAAACATCGTCATGGACATCGAGTGAATTTCCATGATATCCGATGAGGCGCTGTAATACTCTTCAATCATCTGGCTGCGCGAGGCTCTGTATGATGCAAACGCATGTCCGAGCGCACTCACAAGGCTAGTGACTCCGGGCGCAGTTCCGTTAAAATGCGAGAACACAAACGGCGCTTTCCTGGATGTAATCGTAGTCGAATACTCTATTTCGGCCTTCCCCGGTCTATCCTGATAGTCGATTAACTCATGGGCGTTCATAAAGTCTATGAACTCCTCTGTTTCAGCGCTCATCTCACGGAACATACCGAATATTTTATTTATCATATACTCTTTGTCGCCCAGTGGATGTGCAGTTCCTTTAGGGAAGTCTATCTTCTCGTCATAGGCCATGAATTTTTCCACGCCTAGACGCTTTGCCTGAGCTTCATATAGCTTTGAACAGAGCGGAACGATTTCTTCCACTATCTGCTTTCTGAAATTGGCGACTTCTTCCTGACCGTATTCAAGACGTTCCCTCTCCAAATACGCAACAGGAATATAATTCTCAAATCCAAGATTCTGCCCAATCTTGTTTCTTGTTTTTATGAGCTCATCCCAGATTTCTTCAAGCCGCGTTTCATTCTGTGCAAGGAATCTTGAAAACTCTCTGAACGCACTTCTTCTCAAGTCCCTATCTTTATCATACAAAAGATTCTGGAGCGTCATAAAACTTCTTTCTTCACCGTTTAGCTCCATACTGCAAGAAGCTATTATCTGCTTGTATTCTTCAACAAGCTCCGCTTCTCTTTGTCTAAGTTCAATATTCTTTTCGCTAAATGATTTCTTTTGGATATCCAGATGAGCAAAATACATGGACCCGAGATTCTCTTCCACGTATTCCTTATAAGGGCTTCTGTAGAGGGCTTCGTTGAACTCAATCGCAGCCTGAACGAAATGCTGCTGGTTCTCATCAACCCATCGCTGATCCTCAGCATATTTTTCATTTGTGGTATCCATGGTATAGTGAATAAAAGTCACGGTAAGAAGATCTGTGACCTTACGCACAATCTCGTTGGCCTCATAGATAATCTCCATGACGTCAGCGCCGCTCGTAGCCTGTTCAACTCGCTCGATGGCATCCGCATATAGATCTTTTAGAACCCTTAGGTCGGGTTTTGGAAACTTTAATTCACTGAATTTCCAAGTCTCTACGCCCATGCAATTACCTCAACTCAAACATAATCACTTAATTGTAACACATGACAGATGCTTATTTCTAGGTAATATTTGGAAAATCCTTAGATTCAACATACTTTACAAGGGTGCAGAGCGTGATTTCCTAGACCCCTTTACCCAACATCGCACCGTTATTTATGTTCTTGTTCAAACGGATTCTCATCCGCGGTTTCTGCATTTACTTTATCGTAATCGTCTATTGACTGACCTGTGGTTTCGCTTGTGATTGTGCTTGCGGTTGCTGTTGACGCGGTTTCTGTTGTATCCACGGTTGCCCTTGCGACCGCTTCCGTCTGTTTCTTCTTTCCGCTCTTTGTCAACACGAGCACTACTATTCCAGCAATCGCAAGTGCGCCGACTCCGAGAAGCAAGCCTTTTATAAGCTTTGATCCAACGCTGGCAGCTTTACCTTCCGCTACGGCATGCATATTGTCATCCGTCATCTTGCTTATATCCCATGTAAGCGTGCGTCCCGAAGCACTGGTTGCATTATGCTCGACCACATCATATGGGAATGTCACCACAAGGCGTATATCTGTCTTGGCATATTCATTCATCTCTTCGAGCGACATATCTTCAGAGCCACCATAGAACGAGTTAACCGGAAGGTCCAAAGTAACGATTTTCTTTCCTCCCTCTTCTTTATATGAAATGAATACAGCCTGGCTATCACTTAAGAAATTATCCGATATATCATTCTGCTTGGTGATATCCTTAACCTTACCGGTCACCTCCATGCCCGTATAATCGTCATCCTCGTATGGAGCAACCGTGTATCCAAGTTTTTCGACTCCCTCATAGTCCTTCCACATATCTTCCATCATGTCAGAATACTCTTTTAGTATTCCAACCTTCATATCAAAATTGGCGGACATGTCTTCTTTGATGTCCAGCTCCAGAACCATCTGAATACATCCACTCATCGTTATCATCATCGCAATAACAAGTGCTATGATTATTATCTTTTTGCTTCTCATATTACCTCCTCCGAGTTAGAGTCTCTTCACACGTTAATTTTACCACAATTAAATATATAAGTGTTCGAAGCTTAATATGGATTTAATCCACTATTTTGATAGAACTTGCAGTTAGGTGACACGACAAAACTGATTTTCTGTGGCAAAAGCTCCTTTTTTCGTATTTACTTGTGTCTTGAGCGTTTTTTGCTCGTTCGCCACAGGTTTTGCTTTTCAATTCAAGGTTTA
>JAGAFN010000012.1 GCA_017612585.1 Bacillota bacterium
ATAAGAAAATTCAAGCCGGATATCGCAATAGGAACAGGAGGCTTTGTTTCTTTTCCGGTAATCATTGCTGCAGAGAGCCAGGGTGTAAAATGCTATATTCACGAGCAGAATGCGGCACCGGGAAGAGGTAATAAAATAATGGCCAAGAAGGCCAGAAAGATTTTTACGGGATTTCCGGGCACAGAAGAGAGCTTGGGTTTTCCTGAGAAGACGATGTATGTCGGAAACCCCGTAAGAGAAGAATTCTACCAACTTGATAAGAGTAAATCGAGGAAAAATCTCGGAATACCCGAGAATGACTTAGTTATTTTTTCGGTAGGAGGCAGTCTTGGTGCCGAGGCCATCAACAATATTGCATTGGAATATGCGAGGAGAATAAACGAGAAGGAAGGAAACACTCTTATTTGCGGAACGGGACGGACTCTTTTAAAAACATACAGTGAGTTGGCAGAGAATGAAGGAATAGAATTGGGTGGGAACATCCGAATGGAGGGTTTCATAAGCAATATAAAAGACTGCATAGGTGCAGCAGATTTGGTGATTTGCCGAGGAGGGGCGATGTCGATTTCGGAACTCCTGGTTTCCGGTAGGCCATCAATAATTATTCCTTATCCGGGTTCGGTAGGAGATCATCAGTATTACAATGGAAAGACTGTCCAAGATGCGGGCGGTGGGATAGTTTACGAACAGAAGGATGCGGATCCGATTGTCGTTTGCGACAAGATTGAAGAACTGGTAAGCACTCCGGGAAAGCTTGAAGAGATGGGGAAGGCATGCCTTGAGATTGCACCGTCTTCGGTTGCCTCTACGATATATGAAGAGATAATGTCTGACTATGAGAAGTAAGAAATACAAAGCTGAGTTTGAATTTGAATACGATGAGGAGAGAGCTGAGGACGAGCTGGCGCTGAGCCGAGATTTGGATCGAGTTGAAGAACTGACCGATGAACGAGCTTACGAGCGAGCTTATAAAAAGCGCCATAAATCTTATTTTTGGAGAAATCTGCTTCTTTCTCTGTTTGTTTTGGTACTATTTTGTGGCGGTACTTTTATGTTCCTAAAATCGGACTACTTTCTTATAGAAAATATTCAGGTAGACGGAAATACATATTATACGGATACTGAAATCAAGCGAATTGCCGATGCCAAAACCGGAAGTAATATTATATTCGATGCAGGCATAGACAGAATGGAAGAGAAACTCGAAGAGAATCCTTTTTTTAAGACGATAAACATCAAACGCAAACTGCCGAGCACCATCGTTATAGAAGTAGAAGAGAGAACACAGACGGCAGCGATTGAGTTTGGTGATAAATATATCATTATTGACGATGAAGGTGTACTTCTAAGAATGACGGATGTGGCTCCCAAGCTGACAATACTCACGGGCCTAACAGTAAGCCGCATGGATATCGGCGAGGCGTTGGAGGCAGAGGAGAAGGAGAATCTCTCGTTGGCGCTTAGGATGCTTAAGACCATGGAGAGCGGAGATATTTATTTTAAGAAGATAGATGTATCAAAGGCCGTAATCAAGGCATATATTTACGACACTTTAATAGTAAAGGGTACTGCGGCAGAGGTGTTCTCTTCAATCGAATCCGGCGATGTTCAACTGGTAGTAAGCGATCTCTTTGAAAAAGGTATAAGACACGGAACCATAAAGATGGGTGGAAGCGGGAACGTAATATTCACCCCTGATATAGAAGACGGAGACTAATTCGTAAATGCTTTCTTATAGCAAAAATGCCTTGGGGGCCTAATTGGCCACTGGGCATTTTTGTTTTCGTAAATCGTTTTATAGACAACCAAATGGCGCAATGTTTTTCAAAAAAAGCCGAAAAACCCCAAAAAATGCACAAAAAAGTGATGCAAATATATTAGCGCTATAGTATAATGAAGTATATTTGTGAAAGATTAGGAGGCATAAGATGCTGCAATTTGAATCCGAAAGAGATAACTCGGCGCTTATTAAGGTCATAGGCGTGGGCGGCGGCGGCTGCAATGCGGTAAACCGTATGATTGAAGCCGGACTTAAGGGCGTACAGTTTGTAGCCGTAAACACTGACTTACAGGCTCTGAACAAATGTAATGCCGATACAAAAATTCAGATCGGCGAAAAGCTTACGAGAGGACTCGGTGCCGGCGGAAACCCGGACATTGGACAGCGCTCGGCAGAGGAGACCATCGACATCATAACGGATATCCTTGAGGGTTCCGATATGGTATTCATAACTGCCGGAATGGGCGGTGGTACAGGTACCGGTGCAGCTCCTATCATTGCGAAGCTTTCCAAGGATTTGGGAATACTTACGGTTGCCGTAGTAACAAAGCCGTTTACATTTGAGGGAAGAAAGAGAATGAAGCAGGCTGAACTCGGCCTTGACTTCCTCAAGAAGTATGTCGATTCTCTAGTAGTTGTTCCAAACGATAAACTGATTGAAACGAGCAGCGAACATACAACGATGCTCGAGGCCTTCAATATGGCGGACGATGTTCTGAGACAGGGTGTTCAGGGAATCACAGATCTCATCTCCGACTATGCACTCATCAACGTTGACTTTGCTGACGTCAAGTCAGTCATGACGGACCGTGGCATTGCTCACATGGGCGTAGGTACAGGAAAGGGAGAGACGAGAGCTCACGACGCCGTTATCGAGGCAACGGAAAGCCCTCTTCTTGAGACATCCATCAACGGAGCAAAGGCAATTCTTCTCTACATCTCGGGCGGATACGATATGGGTATGCTCGAGGTTAACGAGGTTGCTCGCATGGTAGAAGAAAAGGCCGACGACGATGCAATTCTCATCTTCGGTGCAGCGGTAGATGAAAACGCAAAGGACAGCCTATCAATCACGGTTATTGCAACAGGATTCGAAGATGCGGGAAGAAAGCTTTCGCAGTCGCAGACGCGCAAGGAAGAGAAACCTGCCAATACCGAGATAATCACCGAAGAAGGACTTACCGCAAGGGAAGTAACCTTGGGTGAGCTCTTTGAGGAAGCAGGCGAAGAACCTGAAGTCGAAGAAGAGGATTCCATATTCGGGATTCCAAAATTCCTCAAGAAATAAGAATCCAGCGCATAAGCCGGACTCGTTCCGGCTTTTTTCGCATAATGGATGAGTATGAAAGAAAAGTTCCACGCCATTCAGAAAATAACGTCCGCGGATAACGGAAAATATAAAGCTTGGCAAAAGCTCCTCACACGAAAATACAGAGAGCGGGAGAGCAGATTTTTGGTGGAAGGCGATCTTCTCATTAAAGATGCTCTTACGATCGATGCTAAACTAAAGGAGGTAATAATAAGAAGCCGGTTTAATGCGGAAAATGCCACATCCGATGATTGCGGAGATGAGTATAAGACCTCATTACTCGGTGAGATTTTGCCCACAGGCGCAGGAGATAGTCCTCCGTTATATGAGCTTGCGGAAAATCTCTTTGATAAGTTGAGCCAGACTGAGCATGGAAGAGAGATTATAGGCGTCTTTGAGATGCCGAGCGTGCCAGTAGATTCATGGGGCGCCGGAGACATCGTGGTTCTAGACAGACTTCAGGATCCCGGAAATGTGGGGACGATAATTAGGACGGCGGATGCTGCGGGCATATCGGGAATAATCGCAGTCAAGGGGACAGTAGATATATTCTCGCCAAAGGTCGTTAGGGCGGCTGCAGGATCTATATTCAGAGTTCCTACTTTGGAAGTTGATAGCATAGATGAATTAAAAATCGTGCTAAAGAAGCTTGATGCTAAACCGGTGGCCATTGATCCGAGAGCAAGTGTCGAATACTTTAATATGCCTAATGACGAAAGACTTGCAATCATAGTCGGAAACGAAGGCGGAGGAATAAGCAAAGAAATATTTAATCTCTCGGAAATGAATCTTGTGATTCCGATGAGGGATGGAATAGAATCCCTGAACGCCGCGATGGCGTTAGGGATAGTAATATACGAAAGAGTGAGAAGAAGATGCAGGAAAGATTAAATCAAATCTTGGAGGAAGCGAAGAAACTTATTGATGAAGCACTGTCAGAAAAGGAGACAGAGGACATTAGAATTCGCTTTCTCGGAAAGAAGGGTGAGGTAACCGAGATTCTTAAGTCTATGGGTAACCTTTCACCTGAAGAAAAGAAGGAACTCGGTCAAGCGGCAAACAAAGTTAAAGAAGAAATCGCAAATGCAATTTCGGACAAGGCTGCTGAACTAAAAGAAAAGGCCAAGGAAGGTCGATTTAAAACCGAAAAGATAGATGTAACGGAGCCCGGGGTCAAGGTTAAGATTGGCACAAAGCACCCTGTTACGCAGGTTATAGACGAAATAACGGAGTTCTTTGAAACTCTCGGATATTCGGTTTATGAAGGACCGGATATCGATACCGTGTTCAATACTTTTGACGGTCTCAATTCTCCGCCGACACACCCGGCGAGAGATTTAACCGACACATTCTATGTGACACCGGATATAGTTTTAAGACCGCATACATCGTCTGCGGAGATAAGAGCGGAGCAGGGACTTCCAACTCCGTATAAGATTGTTATTCCGGGTCGCTGCTATAGATGCGATACTCCTGATGCAACGCATTCACATACCTTCCATCAGGTGGAGATGATGGTAATTGGAGAAGACATCAAGATGTCTGACCTCAAGGGAACGCTCGATATGATGGCGAAGAAACTCTTTGGTCCTGAGACGAGAACAAAATTCCGCCCGCACCACTTCCCGTTCACAGAGCCTTCCGCAGAGATGGACGTAAGCTGCTTTAAATGCGGTGGTAAAGGTTGCAACGTATGTAAGGGATCGGGCTGGATAGAAATATTAGGCTGCGGAATGACGCATCCACATGTACATAAGGCCGGCGGAATAGACACGGATAAATATACGGGATTTGCCGTAGGCATGGGTGTAGAGAGAATCGCAATGCTGAAGTACGGAATAGATGATATTCGTCTGCTCTACGAAAACGATATGAGATTCATCGAGCAGTTCAAATAAGGGAGAGAAAAATGTTAGTATCCATCAATTGGCTGAAGGATTATATAGATGTGCCTGAGATGAATGAGCCTATGGCAAAGTCTTTCTGCGATAGAATGATTATGAGCGGCTCCAACATCGAAACCGCAGAGTTAATAGGTGACGGCATAAGCAATGTAAAACTAGGCCGAATAGAAAAAATAGAAAAACATCCGGAGGCGGATAAGCTCGTTGTATGCCAGGTTAATCTCGGTGGAGAGGTTAAGCAAATCGTAACAGGAGCACCAAACGTCTGTGAAGGCGCTTATGTTCCTGTTGCCGTAGACGGTGCACATATTCCGGGACCGCTCCATGGTCAGCCAAAGGTTCCCGGTGGCGTAGACATCCACGCAGGAGAACTCCGCGGCGTTAAATCCGAAGGCATGATCTGCTCAGCCGAGGAATTAGGGTTAAGCGACAAGGTTGTTCCGATGGCATCAAAGGACGGAATCTGGCTTCTTCCGGGAAACTGGGAAGATAAGCTCGGAATGGAGTTTGATGACGCAGTCGAACTTTCGGATGTAGTAATCGATTTTGAAATCACTCCGAATAGGCCGGACTGCCTATCGATGATAGGAATGGCTCGTGAAGCCGCTGCGACATTCGGAACATCAATGAAGTATCCAGACACCGAATGCGAAAAGACTGACGAAAAAGCATCTGACTATATAGCGGTTGAAGTAAAGTCCGATCTCTGCAAGCGTTATACAGCAAGGGTTATAAAGGACGTAAAGATTGAGCAGTCCCCATGGTGGCTCCAAAAGAGACTTATGGGTGCGGGCATGCGTCCCATCAACAACATCGTGGATATTACGAATTTTGTAATGATGGAATACGGTCAACCTCTCCATGCCTTTGATATAAGAGCGCTTGCGGGAAATAAGATTGTTGTCGATGTTGCGGCAAAGGGTGACAAGTTCACGACCCTCGACGGAACCGAGAGAGAACTCGACGATACGATGCTCATGATTAACGATGCGGAGAAGCATATAGCACTCGCAGGTGTAATGGGCGGACTTAATTCAGAAATTCTTGAGGACACCAATACTGTTGTTATAGAATCCGCAAACTTCCTCGGTTCTTCAGTAAGACAGACGGCAAAGAAACTCGTAATGAGAACAGAGGCTTCAGGAAGATACGAGAAGGGAATAGATCCCAACCTCTGCGAAGCGGCAGCCGACAGGGTTTGCAAGCTCGTAGAGATGCTCGGCTGCGGAAAAATTCTCGAGGGATCGGTTGATGTTTACAAGGTGCCGGAAGAAGCACCGACTGTAACAGCTAGAGTAAGCAGAATCAACAAAGTTCTTGGAACCGATCTTTCAAGAGAAGATATGGTTAAGATTCTCGAAGGCCTTGAGATGAAGGTTGAAGGCGAGGGCGACAATATGGTCATAACTCCTCCTTCGGTAAGACAGGATCTTCTCGAAGAAGTTGACTACGTAGAAGAAATTGCAAGAATCTACGGATATGACAATCTTCCGAATACTCTTCCTGCACTTACTACCAAGGTTGATAACAGCAAGAGCTGGGAGATGAGAAAGCTCGCAAGGGACATTCTCTCGGGAATGGGTGCAAATGAAATTCAGACATTCTCATTCATAAGCGAGAAGGCATTTGACGCACTTAGAATCGCAGAGGATTCTTGGGAGAGAGATACAGTTAAGGTTATCAATCCGATGGGCGAAGACACTTCTGCCGTAAGGACGATTCTTCTTCCGGGAATGCTAGAGGTTCTCGGCAGAAACTACGCAAGAGGAATAAATAAAGTAAGAGCTTACGAAATCGGAACGGTATTCGCCAAGAACTATATAGAGCCAAACGGACTTCCCGACGAGAGTCTTGACCTCACTTTGGGAGCCTACGGCGATGGCGAAAGCTTCTTCACACTTAAAGGAATGCTTGAAGCGCTCTTTGAAAAGCTTGGCATCACAGGTGTTTCATATGTAGCGGAAAGCGAATACGGCGTATATCATCCGGGAAGATGTGCACGCATAATGTATAAGACTGAAGCAGGCGACGACATCGAACTCGGAATTATGGGAGAAGTTCACCCGGATGTTGCGGAGAACTTTGATCTCGATGTGAGAGTGTATACTGCGGAACTCTTCTTTGATAAACTCATCGGATACACCGATAGAGAAGTGCATTATACGAGACCGCCAAAATATCCTGCGATGGTTAGAGATATCGCCATGATAGTAGATGAGGACGAGACGGTTGCCAATATCGAGGCGACAATCAAAGAAGCCGGAACGGAACTCCTTAGACAGGTCGAACTCTTCGATGTATATAGAGGAGAGCAGGTAGGTGAAGGAAGGAAGAGCGTGGCGTTCAGTCTTACATATAGGCATGATGACAGGACTTTGACCGATGAGGAGACGGAAGCCATGCATAGCGAGGTAGTTAGAGCCCTCAAGGAAAAGATCGGCGCTGTCATAAGGGACAATTAGCTATAAGGTAGCCGATCGAGTGATAGTCGGTTACCGGGCATGAATAAATAATAGTTTTTAAAGGATATCGGTTTATATAGGTTTAGAGACGGAGGTCAGGATGAACAAGGTTACGGTACAGATTTATGGTCAGGATTACACCATAACGGGAAGCCGCAGTGAAGCGGAAATCAGAAAGATTGCAGACAGAGTTGATCAGCAGATGAAGGCCATAAGCAAGGCGAGTTCCTACAGCGGAATCAGCAATATTGCCGTGCTCTCCGCCATCAACATCAGCGAAGCGCTTCTCGATGCAGAAAAAGAAGTAAGAAAGCTGAACAACGAAAAAGAAAAGATGGCCGCGAATGCAAGCTACTATATGAATATGTTGGATAATGCCAAGAAGAGCACCAAGCAGACAAGAGAGTCCGCTGGCGAGCAGGAACAGAAGATCAAAGAATACGAAGAAATGCTTAGACAGGCAAGTGAGAAGTGCAAGGAATACGAGAACAATATTTTTGATCTTCAGATGGCTAATGTTAAGCTTAAGAATGAGATTGACAAACTGAAGGGTGAGCAGTGAAAGAAAAGTCACTAAGGGTACTTGAGTACCACAAAATAATAGAACAGCTCTCGGATTTCGCTGCAACGTCGGGTGGAAGAGAGAAGGCGAATTCTCTCAAGCCTTATTCTGCAATTCAGGATATTTCCATGGAGCTAAAGAGAACCTCGGAAGGGGTTTCTCTGATATTGCGTAAAGGCCCGCTGCCCATCGGCGGGTTTTACGATATAAGAAACAGTTTATCCTTTGCGGGAAAGGGCGGAACTCTTAGCATGAAGCAGCTCCTCGAGGTTCATTACAATCTCGCGGTTACAAGGCAGATAATAGCATTCATGCGTAGCGAAGACCTGCCTGAACTTCCCTTGATAAGAGGAATGACGGATCTTCTTGTTGAGGTGCCCGATCTTGAGGAAGAGATAGATAGATGTATCCTTTCCGAGGACGAGATGGCAGACACGGCGTCGCCGGCGCTCCGGAATATTAGAAGAAACATCAGACTTAAGAGCGAGGAGCTCCGAAATCGCCTGAGCAGAATAATTGCATCATCCGAGAATAAGACGTATCTCCAAGATGCGATCGTTACGATGCGAGACGGGAGATATGTGATTCCTGTCAAGCAGGAGTACAGACAGAAATTTCCCGGCATGATTCACGACCAATCAAAGGGCGGGCAGACGCTCTTTATAGAGCCGCAGGCGATTGTCGAGATGAACAATAAATTAAGAGAACTCGCCGTGGAAGAGCAGGCTGAGATTACGAGGATTCTCGAAGAACTTTCGGCGATGGTCGGTGAACATCACCAGGCAATCAGGAACAATCAAGGTCTTGTCGAAGAACTCGACTTTATAATGGCCAAGTCCAAGCTTTCTCGCAGAATGAATGGCGAGGAGCCAAAGATAAACGAAGGCAAGCAACTTAAACTCATTCAGGCGAGACATCCTTTGATAGATCCCGACAAAGTTGTGCCGATAAATATAGAAATAGGAAACGGATTCAGTACGCTCATAATCACGGGTCCGAACACGGGCGGTAAGACTGTAAGTCTTAAGACGGTAGGTCTCCTATCTCTTATGGCGATGAGCGGACTTCATATTCCGGCGTCGTCTGAGAGCACAATGCCGATTTACGAGGACGTATTTGCTGACATAGGGGATGAGCAGAGCATAGAGCAGAGCCTTTCGACATTCTCCTCTCATATGAAAAATATAGTTGAGATAATAGATGATGCTTGGGCGGATTCGCTGGTGCTGCTCGATGAGCTAGGTGCGGGAACGGATCCTACCGAAGGTGCGGCGCTTGCGATTGCAATTTTGGATAAGCTAAGAAGAATGGGTGCGAGCGTATTTGCGACAACGCATTATACGGAGCTAAAGAAATATGCGCTCTCGACTGAAGGAGTAAAGAATGCGTCGATGGAGTTTGATGTCGAAACGCTCTCTCCGACATATAAGCTTTTGATAGGCATACCCGGTAAATCCAATGCCTTTGAAATATCAAAAAAACTTGGGCTCAAAGAAGAAATAATCGACTACGCGGAAAACCTTATTGAGGGCGGAGATATAGAATTTGAGGACGTAATAAGTTCCATCGCAGATGACAGAAAAGCCGCGGAAGAAGATAGGTTGGAGGCTGCACGTCTTAAGGAAGACGCCAGAGTTGCCAAGGAAAATATCGAAGCCAAGGAAAAGAAGATAGAGGCAAAGCGCCAAGAAATCCTAGATAAGGCAAGGGAGGAAGCGCGCGACATCCTGAGGGAAGCAAAAGAAACCACTAAGGAACTTCAGAAGCAGATTAAGGAGCTTCAGAAGAGCGGGCTAACGGATGGTGCACAGGCTAAGCTTGAGGAATCAAGACAGAGGCTTAGAGAAGCCGAGAGCAGAGCCAGCACTCATGTCGTCAAGCAGGTGAACAGCGACCCGGTAAGTGCAAAAGACCTAAAGGTTGGAGACAGGGTGAAGCATCTTACGCTGAATCAGAACGGCGAAATCATAAGCCTTCCGGACGAGAAGGGCGATGTTATGGTTTTGATAGGCGCTCTCAAGCTTTCCGCTAATGTGAGCGATCTAATGCTCATAAACGAGGGTAAGGATAGAAAGGATCCAGCAAAGAAAGCTGTCGTAAAGATGCATTCGAACAAGGCTAAGACTATTTCGGCGAGCATCAATGTTGTCGGAAAGAATCTGGAGGATGCGCTATCAGACGTTGAGAAATATATCGATGACGTATATATCGCAGGTCTTGAGAAGGCAACGATTATTCACGGAAGAGGAGAAGGTATTTTAAAACGTGGAATCCGCGATATGCTTAAGCACAATAAACTCGTGAAATCATTTAATGCCGGTGCATATAACGAAGGCGGTGAAGGCGTCACTGTCGTTACGATGAAGAAAAATTAACCACAAGAATTAGCAACGAATGACGTCATTGATGAATTACATGAAAGATAAGATTGGATATGAGGTTTTGTTATGAAGGATTTTAGAACTGCAATTGCTGAAATAATCTCGGGAAAGGTTTCGGAGATTTCGCTCGAGGAAATCGAGGAAACGATTGAAATACCACAGGATTCCAGGATGGGCGATTTTGCTTTTCCGTGCTTTAAGCTTGCGAAGGCTTTGAGAAAGGCTCCTCCTAAGATTGCGGAAGATATTGCGGAAGCGGTTTCCGCAAGCGGAGTCTTTGACAGAGTGGAGGCAGTGAATGCATACGTCAATATTTTTCTTCCAAAGAATGAAATCGCCGAGGAAACTCTTAAGACAGTGCTTGACGAAGGCGATGTTTTTGGAACGTCAGGAAAGGGAGCTGGCAAAACAGTAATCGTTGAATACAGTTCCCCAAATATAGCAAAGCCTTTCCACATAGGTCATATTAGATCGACTGTAATAGGTAACTCGCTCTATAAAATCTTCCAAGCGCTCGGATATGACATGATAAGAATCAATCATCTCGGGGATTACGGTACGCAGTTCGGCAAGATGATCTGTGCATACAGGCGCTGGGGAAACAGAGAAGACGTAGAGAAGGAACCCATCAAGACGCTGCTTGGATACTATACAAAGTTCCACGAGGAGTCCGAGAATGATCCCTCGCTGGAGGCCGAGGCTCGCAGCATTTTTGTAAAACTTGAAAACGGAGAGCCGGAGGAAGTCAAGCTTTGGCAGTGGTTCAGAGACGAAAGCCTCAAGGAGTTTAATAGAGTATATAAGATGCTCGGAATAGAATTCGATTCATATAACGGAGAGAGCTTTTATTCGGATAAGATGCCGAGAATAGAAAAGGAGCTTGAGGACAAGGGTCTACTGATAGAATCTCGCGGTGCGCAGGTTGTGGATTTGGAAGAGTATGGACTCGGAACCGCACTCATCAAGAAGAGCGACGGAAGCTCTCTGTATATCACGCGAGACATAGCCGCAGCGGTTTATCGCAAAGAGACCTACGACTTCTACAAGAATGTATATGTGGTTGCGTCGCAGCAGACGCTTCACTTCCAGCAGCTATTTAAGATTCTGGAGCTCATGGGTTATGAGGATGCTTCTTCCGGTTCGATTCACGTTCCATTTGGACTTGTGAGCCTGGAGGACGGGACAATGTCTACGAGACACGGCAGGGTAGTGTTCTTGGAGGATGTGCTCACGAGCGCCGTGGAAAAGACGAGAGAGATAATCGCAGAGAAGAATCCGGATGCGGATAATATCGATGAGATTGCAGCGCAGGTGGGTATTGGTGCTGTAGTATTTAACGAACTTTCCAATAACAGAATCAAGGATTATACATTTAAGTGGGAGACGGTTCTTAATTTTGACGGGGAGACCGGGCCCTATGTTCAGTATACGCATGCTCGCTGCGCAAGCCTCTTAAGGCGCGCTGGAGATGCCGTCGTTTCAAAAGCAAAGGATCTTACGAATATCGATTATAGATATATCGCTTCTGAGAATGCACATGAGCTAATCAAGCTCATATATGCATATCCGACATATGTCGAACTGGCGGGCGAAAAGTACGAGCCATCCGTTGTTACAAGACATATCATAGATATTGCGCAGGCATTCAACAGATTCTATCACGACGAGCATATAATTACGGATAATGAAGATGAGAAGGTCGCCAAAATAGCTCTCGTTCTTGCAACAAAGACAGTGATCAAAAACGGTCTTGCGCTCCTCGGCATCAGCGCACCGGAACGCATGTAATTATGATTCGCAGAGTTTAAAGTCGATAATGAACTGAGCATATTGAGTAAGTGGAAATAGCGATGAACGATAGGGAAGCAAATAGCAATATGAAAAACGCAACTGAAAATGCGGCAGTGAGGTCGCCTGACAGAATAGGGGATTATCTGATTAAGTTCATGGACGAATATCTCTTTGATCAGCTCACTGATGATTATCTTGAGAGGATTGGGATGAAGGATATACTTAGCGGAGTTCCTGTTCCATTTAAGAAGACGGAGCTCGGGAATCTTACGGGGATTAATCTTGCAAGAAGCATGGCGGCTGTAATCGGATGCAACTCGGAGTTTGAACACGCACAGGCATATAAGAAGTTTATAGAAATGGCCTTTAACGGTGAATTCGTAAAGCCGCTTCTGGGAGAGGGCGTAAAACTTGCCGAGAAAGGTGAGTTGGAGAGAGCCTGTCTCATATTTAGGGCGGCGATAAATATAGATCCGGAGAACAGCGAAGCGCTTTACTGTTACGCGAGGGCATGCCGCGACTGCTACGAAGCAGGAGAAGGCAGTGAATACATCGGAAGATTCAAAGCGGAAGCTCTGGAAGCATTTGAGAAGCTTACCATGTCGGCTCCGGATTTTGATATGGGGCATTACTACCTTGGATATGCGTATCTGAATCTAGGATTGTATATTAAGGCAAAACTATCCTTTGAGACATTTATGAACCTTACGGACGATGAGCATATCAAGAAAGCAATCGAAAAGATTCCCGAAGGCTCGCCCGTAAGTCCGGAATCAATCAAAGAGGAGCGCCGGGCACTAAGAGAGGATGTCGCTGAATGGCTAAATAAACTTGATGAGCCTGTAAAGATAGAGACTGCATATAATCAAGTGCTAGCAGGCAGATATGAGCAGGGAATAGAAATGCTCGAACCATATGTTAATGACGATGCATACAATAAATGGTGGCCGCTTTATCTATATCTAGGCATATCGTATGAAGCGATCTCAAGCGACGAAAAAGCTGAGTGGGCATATAAGAAAGTCCTTGAACTATCACCGAGCAATACAGATGCCATGGAGGGACTTGTAAGAATAGGGCATTCTGTGGGAAACGACGAACTTGTTTCCAAATACGAGGAAAAAATAAAAATAGTTAAGCGCAACCGCGAAGAAGAACGAGCCGCAAAGAACAAGAACTATAATTAACAGATAAAAGAGCAGCGGGTGATATATATTGCGAAAAACTCCGCAGGAGTTGTTGCAATCGCTCAACGGCACGAAATAAGACCTCCTTTGGAGTTGTGGATACTGCTTGAGCCCGTAAGGGCGAGTTTATCCAAACTCCCGGAGGTCTTTGGGTATTGAAGCGATTGCCAACGACGAGGACATTTCGCAATATTATATCGCCGCTGCTCTTTTTGCTTTATTGTACTTATTACTCGATTGTCACCCAGCCGCCGTTATTCGCGGAAGCCCAACCAATCCATGTCTTTCCGGGGTTAAGCTTTATGGGCTTTCCATCCGTGGTCTTAAGAACGAGTTTGCCGTCTTCTACGGACCAAAGGATATCGATGACGGTTCCCTGGCTTGCGAGTTTTCCTTCGCCACCTGTTAATCTATAGTTGCAATAAGTTACACCGCCGGATGACTTATAGATGTATTCAGTGGTGTCAAAGAGTACCAGGATATTTTCTCTTGTAAGTTTGTTGTTGAAGTCGTCGGTGTGATAAAGTTTATCTTCCTCGGAGTAGGTCCATGTCTTGGTCCAACTACGTCCTGAAATATTGGTGTAAATCACATTACATGGAGTGTCGCTTAGCGGTTTAGCTTCTTCGTTAAACTCAAGCAAGCTCATCTTTTTCGGATCGATTGTCTCGCGATAACCGTATTCGTTGATGACGGCAGGCAAGTTTTCTCCATAGAGAATCGCGGTATGTTCCAATGCGACGTTTCTTTCAGTGGAACGACCAAAGAGTGTTGTGCTTGCATAGAAGGCCATCTGATTAATATTATCTACTCCGTCCTGTGAGATTACAGAATCAGCACCTTGATAGTCGCTGGTGGTCGTGCTCTGTCCCCAGTGTACAAATATGCTGTCGAACAGCTCTGAAAACCTAACAAACGGGGGACGAGCGCTTCTGGTTGGACCTACTATAGTCGGAACTTCGGTGTAGTCTGCAAAAAACCAAAGCGTTCTCGTGATGCCGTATTCTACTTCACCCTCAAGAATAATGTCAGGAGACTTTTCTGCATCATCCATACCCCACTGCGGACGGGCGTCTTCGGAATTCTCAACAACTATGGCAACAACGCGTTTACCCTTGGCTTCGTCCTTTTGGGGAAGACCGGTAAGTGGGTTTTGCTTGGCAAACTTCTCCGCAGCAAGCCTTGCCGCTTCTTCAGCTGCCTTCTTTGCTGCCTCTTCCTCGGCTGCCTTCTTTGCTGCTTCTTCCTCGGCGGCTTTCTTTGCTGCTTCTTCCTCGGCGGCTTTCTTTGCCGCCTCTTCGTCGACGTCCTCGGCTGCCGGTTCTTCTTTCTTTCCGCAGCCTACGAGCGACGTCATAGAAAAGGCCAAAGCTAACACGAGCAGTATCGAAATAATTCTTCCAATGCTTTTCTTTTTCATAATCCTATTCCTGTCCCTGTCCCATTGATTTATTTCCTCATTGCAGATAGGCGAATGAGAATTCGATTTATAAAGGTATTATACACCATTTTCCCATATATAGCAAAAGGGCCGGAAGGCCGGCCCAAAATATAGCGTCTTTAGAGGTTTTCATACTTTATTGGTGCATTAGCGCATATATAAGCGCTTTGGGTTATCTAAGTGCGTAATTGGGTTGGATTAGAACAGTAGCGCGCTTGAGATTCCAAAGAAGACGAGAAGCGACATCGCGTCGACCATGGTTGTGATGAACGGACTCGCCATAACCGCCGGGTCAAATCCGAGTTTCTTTGCGAACATCGGAAGGGTGCAGCCTACGACCTTTGCCATAAGTACGGTAAGTGCAAGCGTTATGCAGACCACTGCGGCAACAAGGATTGTCACGCTCTCGTTTCCGAGAAGGAGTCTATCGACGAGCAGAATCTTTATAAAGCAGGCACATGCCAGAACCACTCCGCACATAACCGCAGTTCTTATTTCCTTCCATATAACTGATGGCAAATCGGAAAACTCGAGTTCACCGAGTGAGATGGCGCGGATTATTGTTACGGATGACTGCGAACCGGAGTTACCGCCGGTATCCATGAGCATAGGGATAAATGCCGTGAGGACAACCTGAGCGGCGAGGGCGCTTTCGAATCCATTTATTATCATTCCCGTGAATGTCGCAGATACCATGAGTAGCATGAGCCAAGGGATACGCTGCTTGAACAGGTCAAATGGATTGGCCCTCAGATAACTCTTTTCCGAAGGCGACATACCACCCATGATTTCGATATCTTCAGTTGCACTTTCCTGGATAACGTCGAGAGCATCGTCAAAGGTTACGATACCGACCATTCTGTCTTCTTGATCGACAACCGGCATGGCAAGGAAGTTATATCTTGCGAGCTTCTGAGATACTTCTTCGCTGTCGTCCAAAGTATTAACTGAGATGACATTCGGATCCATAATCTCCTCGATAAGGGTGTCGTCATTTGAAACGAGGAGCAAATCCTTTAGAGAAATATAACCCAGGAGCTTTCTGTGATCCGTAACATAGCAGGTATAGATGGTTTCTCTGTTTACGGCCGTCTTTCGGATTTTTGTTATGGCCTCGGCAACCGTCATATCAGGACTCAGCGAGATATACTCGGTTGTCATGATGGATCCCGCGGAATCCTCCGGGTACATCAGGATCTCGTTTATTTCCTTACGCATCTGAGGGTCGGCCTGCGCGAGGATTCTTTTGACGACGTTCGCCGGCATCTCTTCTATGAGGTCAACGGCGTCATCGACATAGATTTCTTCGAGCACTTCGCGGAGCTCGTGGTCCGAGAAACCCTTGATAAGCGTTTCTTGCATATCCGGCTCCATCTCAACAAAGGTCTCGGCTGCCTGATCCTTTGGAATAAGCCTAAAGATGAGGGTAAGACTTTCTTCGTCGAACTCTTCGAGGACGAGGGCGATATCCGCAGGATTCATTGTGACCAGAACGTCTTTTAAAGTTCGGTATTTTTTCCCTTCGATAAGTGCACTCAGCATGCTTTCGATGGTTACACTTCTTTCTGCCATTTTGCCTCCTCCTTTCGATTACAGAGTTATAACGAATCTATATTAAGTCAAATAAATAAAAAACGCGACGTCTGTAGGCGCCGCGGCAGAAAAATCAAAGCTCAAACTTTGTTATATCTACCGTACAAGCTTTAGCATCGCGGGGCGATGAAACTGCATTAGATAATACCTTGGATTCGATATCACCTGCTCAAACCAACTCGTAGTGTCTCCACAACTTCGCGGCAGCAGCCCTTATCCCCAGCGGTAGCCTTACCTACCGGAAATCTATTCGATTACCAATAGGTAGTTTATTTCAGGAACGTTGAAATGTCAATACTTTTGAGAAAAGCCTTTGAAATATACGAGCTTTTTTGATAGAATATGATGTTAGCGCAGCCATGCTGAGTGAGTGGTGAAATGGGAGAATTGGAGGAGGAATATGTCATTTAAAAGAATACTGGTAAAAATCGTGATGATGC
>JAGAFN010000013.1 GCA_017612585.1 Bacillota bacterium
AAAGCAATTAGGGAAATGAGAGTTGAGGCGGAATGTGCACCGAGCAAGAAACTTGATGTAGTTATGGTTGCGGATGTCGAGAAACAGAAATCTATTAGAAATATAGAGAGTCACATTATCGATATAGCAAACCTAAGCGAACTCTCGTATTGTGACAAAAAAAATGATGCTCCTGGAGATGCAATGACCGCAGTTGTTTCCGGTGCGGAGATATATATTCCAATGGAGGACCTGATAGACTTTGCTGCTGAGTACGAGAGGCTTACAAAGGAAGAACAGAGACTTGTTTCCGAGGTTAAGCGCGGTGAAGGCAAGCTATCCAACGAGGGATTTGTTAGCAAGGCGCCGCAGAAAATCATAGATGAAGAAAAGGCAAAACTTGCCGAGTACCAGGAAATGCTTGGGAAGGTAAGAGAGAGAATCAGTGTAATTGCCGATAGAATCGAGAAGTAAATAGACAAAAAATTCGGGGTGGCAATATGAGTGCTGAAAAAAGCGGCAAAGTAAAAAAAGTAATACTGTTCTATAACCCAACGGCGGGCAATGGACTCTTCAAGAACCATCTCGACGATATTTTGCAGCGTTATCAGAAGGATAACAAAATCGTGATTCCTATTAGGTCTTATGGAGAAACGGGAATCTACAATTATCTTGCGGAACTTGACAAAGAAACATATAAGGACGAGTATTGCCAGATTATTGCTGCAGGTGGAGACGGGACAATCAATTTCTGCGTCAATGCAATGATAAAGAACGGCATTGATCTTCCTCTGGGAATACTTCCCGCCGGGACTGCAAACGATTTTGCATATTACTTTGGAATCCCAACCGATATAGAAAAGATGATAGAAGTAGCAGCGGGTTCTTATATGATTCCGGCAGATGTGGGGGTGGCAAACGGAAAATATTTTATAAATGTTGCGGCTATAGGACAGGTTGTTGACGTAAGCCAAAAAACTGACCCAACACTGAAAAACACGCTCGGAGTTCTCGCTTATTATCTTACAGGGCTCACGGAGTTCACGACTCTGAAGCCGGTAAAGGTACGCCTTGTTACGACGGAAAAGACCTATAACGAAAAAATGTACTTTATGGTAGTAATGAACGGAAGGTCGGCCGGAGGCTTCAAAAATGTTTCTCCGGATTCGGATATCAACGATGGAAAGCTTGATGTCATGCTCTTTAGAGAAATTCCGACGATAGAGATGCCAAGCTTCTTTGTAAGAGTTCTTCAGGGAAAGCATCTAAAGAGCGATCACGTCCTTCACTTCCAGACCGATAATCTGATTCTTGAATCTGAAGAAGATTTGCCTACAGATATTGACGGAGAACATGGGGAGAGATTACCGCTTACGTTCTCGGTTCTCCACAACCGACTGAGAATAATGTCACCGTTAAGAAGTTCCAAATGAGAGAAGTGAAAAAATGGATCAAAAACTAATTGTTACAGATGAATATGACCGCCTGGTTCAGTTCTTTGTCGAGAATCAACTCGAATTTGATGGAGATGAAGAAGTCGACACAGATATAATTCGCTGCTACAAATTTGCGGACAAAGAAGACAATCTCATCGGTGGCGTAGTCCTTGCGGAACGCGAAGGAAAATACATAATAGACGGAATCGCAGTTTCCGAGGATTATCGCGATTCGGGAATCGGAGAAATACTCCTTAATCAGATAAAGGAAGATGTTGAGGAACTTGGCGGAGATGCCATTTATTTGGTGGCGAGAGCACCGGGATTCTTTAGAAAAAACGGATTTGATGAAGTCGATCCTGAGAAAGCTCCAAACTTCTTTGAATGTAAATACTGTTCGCAGTACGGAAAAACATGTCATCCGGAAATAATGAAATACGAAATATAACTTAGTTTCATGCAAGTAGATCACGGAAGGAGAAAGAAATGTTCTACAAAAACGAAAAAGACGACAGCAATTACAACATCGATAATATCAATTTTATCAAGGAAAAATCTCCCGTTGTTGGGGGCTGGATTGAGAAGGAGTACTTAAGGCAGAAGAACAATATAGAACTTATTGCATCGGAAAACTACTGCTCCGAAGCCGTGCTCGCAGCTTGCGGAAGCTGTCTCTCGTGGAAGTATGCGGAAGGCTATCCGTACGAGAGAAGGTCGGGAAACAAAGGGAGATATTACGGCGGAACAGAATTTGTAGATGAACTTGAAGAATATTGCTGCACCAAGTGGAGAGAAGTCTTTGATACGGATTATCACGTAAATGTTCAGCCGCATAGCGGTTCGCAGGCAAACTTTGCGGGATATAGATCGGTGCTCAAGGCGGGAGATAAGATTCTCGCAATGTCACTCGATGACGGTGGCCATCTCACGCACGGTTCATCCGTTAACTTTAGCGGAGTTCTCTACGACGTAACGTTCTACTCTGTTGACGAAAACGGAATAATTGACATGAACGATGTAAGAGAAAAAGCCATGAGTATAAAGCCTAATCTCATTATGGTAGGAGCTTCTGCTTATGCAAGAACACTTGATTTTGCAGCTTTTGCTGAAATCGCAAATGAAGCGGGAGCATATCTCATGGTTGACATGGCACATATCGCGGGTCTTGTGGCTGCAGGAGAACATCCATCGCCATTTGGGTATGCGGATATCATTACGACAACGACTCATAAGACGCTTCGTGGACCAAGGGGTGGACTCGTATTCTGCAAAGAAGAACTTGCCAAGAAGGTTGACAGCGCAGTATGCCCGTACGCACAGGGCGGACCGCTCGAGCATATCATTGCCGGAAAGGCTGTTTGCGCAGAAGAGGCTCTT
>JAGAFN010000014.1 GCA_017612585.1 Bacillota bacterium
CATATTCCTTTAAAAAGATCAGGCTCATAATTTCTTTCGCTTAAACCCGCTTCCACAGACTTTCGATATGTTTCCATTCGGCTCTGAATTGGGCATTCACTAGCATCTGTTTCATGGAGAGATCTCAGAAGTTTCGCCCACAAATCACACAACCTCTTCGGATTGCCAAGGTATATTTCATAGGTACAATCTTCACCGGGAATCCTTCGCGTGATCATATAGTCCTTTTCATTTGAACTGCCATAATAGAGCATCTCTGCAGATAATCCTAAGGTGTGAAAAAATGCCGTCATAGAGGCCTCTCTACAAAGTGCCTCTTCTTCTGCCTCCTTCAAAAACATTCCGTCTTCTTTGTCTACAAAATACACTCTTGCCTCAGGAGAGCAGCTGCTATCATATATTTCAGCATCTTTTATAATTTCTAAGATCGGTTCCGGGAATGCAATCAATCCTGACAATTTAATCCTTCTCATTTTGTTTCCTCTATGATTTTCCAATAGCCAGTCTTGTTGGATCCAACTCTTTCAATGTATCCGTTTTTACGCAAATACGAAATGTTGTTTTGAATTGCTGTCTTTCCGATACCAATCTTCATCATAAGTTGTGGGTGTGTAATGTTAGGATTATTTCTAATCTCCTCCATAATTCTTTGCCTAGTGGTATTCAGCATTTTATCCCCCACCTTATCTACCACTTTATCCCCCACTATTGCATTGATACGGTTAAATGGAATGGTAACAACGATGGAGTTTTGTCTGAATTCAAAAGCTTCCCTGCCATATGTACCAGTTATAACAGGAACCCCTCTGCCTGTACGCTCGCTGATATGCAACTGGAGAAATATGTCTGAAAGTTCTTTGTTTACTGGCTTAGATTCACCTTCGAAAAAACCTTCCATCGTTTGATCGTATCCGATAGTGCCACGCGATAATATTTCTATTCTGTTTGAATAGATAGTCACCATTGGTTCATTTCCCGAAATCCACGCATTATGTAAAAAAGCATTTATTATCGCTTCTCTAAAAGCGTCTGCATCAAATAATGGAACATCCAACCTCTCAACGATCCTATTTCTTTCATCCGCCTGCGGGATGTTCAGAACATCTCCATATTCTAAAATCTTGTCTACCGTTAAGAGTAAGCAAGTGTATCCAAATTCCTTAACTGAATACATCGGAGATGCCTTGCTGTCGCCCGCAAAAATAGCAACTCTAACCGGTATATGGCTATCATCTGAAAGAAGTTGAGCCATAATATTGTATTTTCCTTTAGGTGTAAGTAGTTTAAGGTTCTTCTTAAAAGTGTTTTGACGTAAAGACACACCCTTCCCTGCGTAGTAAGTAAACAGTTTTTCAAACGATAAATCTTGGTATTCTGATTCTGTATTAACTATAGTAGGGAAACCATCTCTTAGAATCCTAAATAATTCGATTTCACGCTGGGGATATTTTTTTAAGTTGACCTTGCTGGATCCAATTCTTATATACCTTTCACCATCAAATGCCGTTGGAACTTCTTTTGCGCAAGGAACTGTAAGCACAACAACACGTTTATTCTCAATAAGGGTTTCTTCAAAAGAGAAACTTATTTCAGGGCTTGTCTGTCTGGCAAGATAATGCTGCAAAGGTTCACCTTTGATGTCCCTCTGATAATTAAATGTTGTACCGACCATCTCATGGGTTTTATTATCGATTCCCCATACAAAGTACGCTGCCTCCTTTTGTTTTAGAGCAGCAGCATTTGAAAGCGATGAGATATACATCCCTAGCTCTTTTGCGTTGAACCAGTTCTCCTTAAACTCAAACCACTCTTCCTCAGAATCATATTTGATTAGTTGTTTGACAATAGTATTAATATCTTTCATTTTTATCACCCACATTATTATACCACAAAGTGGGGGATAAAGTGGGGGATAAAGTGGGGGATAAATTTTATAGAAAAAGGATGCTACTCTCGCAACATCCTTTGCCAGTGCACAGCTCTATATTGGTATTCTTTTACTCTTGCCGCGTTGTGCGAGGTTATGCATTGTTTTCTCTAAACATTGCACAACATTGCAAGAACAGTGTTGACATCAGCGAGCAAAATGAAAACACCTATTTACTTTATTATAGTAACGTAGTATAGTGGTATCACGATAACATGTTCGGAGGTTCATCTGTATGTCAAAATATGAAAACGAATCTGTCGACAGACTCATGAGGGCTATTTCGCTCATCGATTCTCCCGAAGAGTGCCGCATGCTTTTCGAGGATCTGTGCACCATCAAAGAAATCCAGAATATGGCAATGCGCCTAGATACGGCCACCCTTTTGTCTCAAGGGATCAACTATCAGGAGATATCGAAGAGGACCGGCGCAAGCACTGCCACTATCACGCGAGTCGGAAGGAGCTACAACTACGGAAAAGACGGTTATAAAATGATACTGTCGAGATTGGATGAAACGGAGAAATTACATGAACGTCAATGATTCTCTTCTATCATACGGGGAAAGGCTTGTCTTTGAACTTAAAGAGCTTTACAGTTCCTGTGGCTACACTCCTTATCGCATGAGCAAATTCGAGGAATACGATCTCTACGCGGAGAACAAAGATTTCCTCGTGTCAGACAATGTCATTACTTTTACCGATATTAACGGGAAGCTCATGGCATTAAAGCCTGACGTCACTCTCTCAATCATCAAGAACACAAAGGATGTGCCCGGAAGAAAGCAAAAGGTCTATTACAATGAAAACGTCTATCGCTCAGACAAGAGCTCAGGCGTATTCAGAGAGATCCTTCAGACCGGAGTTGAATGCATAGGCGATATCGGTATTGACGATGTTGTCGAAGTGATATCTCTTGCCGTAAGAAGCCTTAAGGCGGTATCTCCCGAAAGCCTGCTGTCTGTATCTGATCTCTCTGTGATCGAAGGGATTATCGATGATGCCGGACTATCAAACAAGTCCGTCGCTTCCGTCCTCAAGGCCATGAACGAAAGAAACCTCAATGAGCTTGGCAGCATCTACGACGAATGCGGTCTTTCCGATGACAAACTCTCCGTCCTAAAGGAGCTTCTCTCCTGTCAGGGATTATTAAATGATGTCCTCGACAGGTTAAAAACTGTCTTGAACAATAATCCATCTGTCAGCGGCAGTTCCGACCTTGTCGATATTCTTGACAGTCTCTCCGATAGCGATGTCGCAGACAGCATCCGCATCGACTTCGCAGTGACAGACGACATCAACTACTACAACGGCATCGTATTCAAGGGATACGTAAACGGAATCCCCGAAGCGGTCCTGTCCGGCGGAAGATACGACAGGCTCATGAAAAGAATGAACCGCAAAGCCTGCGCAATAGGCTTTGCTGCCTACACAGGACTAATTGAACAATCCGGAACTGACAGCGAGCCGGCGGACGACTATATAAACATTGCGCTTCCGAAGGGCAGACTGGGTGAAAAGGTTTATCGACTGTTTGAAGAAGCCGGCTACGATTGTCCTGAGGTCCTTGAAGACAGCAGAAAGCTGCTCTTTGAAAACAATGAGAAAAAAGTTCGCTACTTCTGGGTCAAGCCCGCGGACTCAGCAGTTTACGTTGAGCGTGGCGCGGCCGACATAGGTGTTGCGGGAAAGGATATCCTCCTTGAAAAAGAACCTTCTGTCTATGAGCTTCTCGATCTCAACACCGGCATATGCTCTATGACTGTCTCCGCGCCAAAAGATTATACGGATGACGACTCCTATACTCTTAAAGTCGCGACTAAGTTCCCGAGGATTGCAAGGCAATATTACCGTTCGCGCGGAAGAGACATTGACATTATTCATCTCAATGGATCTATCGAAATCGCACCTCTGCTCGGGCTTTCAGATGTTATAGTTGATATTGTCGAGACCGGAAGAACTCTCGCGGAAAACAACCTTGAAGTTAAAGAGACGATAATGCCGATCAGCGCAAGGCTTATAGGCAATCACTCCTCTTACGCTTTCAAGTCCGAACTCATAGAAAAACTTGTAAATGATCTTAGTAACGTTGTGAGGAAGAATAATGATTAAGATAATGCGTCTTAGTGACGTCAATACGGAAGACATACTCATCAGAAGTACGTCAAGCGATGATGTCTCCGCTACCGTCGCCGCCATAATAGAGGACGTTCGAAAGGGCGGTGACAGTGTCCTTTTTGAATACACGAAAAGATTTGACGGTGTCTTGCTCGAAGACATCACCGTAAGCGAAAAAGAGATAGATGATGCCTTCAAAACCACGGATCCCGAATTTATCTCCGTACTCAGTGAGGCCGCAAAGAGAATACGCGCATATCACGAGAAGCAGAAATGCGACGGTTTTGTGATCGATGATGAAAAAGGCATAACTCTGGGACAGAGAGTTATCCCCATAGAGCGCGTTGGGATATACGTTCCAGGTGGAACGGCCGCATATCCGTCTACTGTTCTTATGGATTCCATTCCCGCGAAGATAGCGGGTTGTAAAGAGATAGTCATGGTCACGCCGCCCGCTTCCGACGGAAGCATCGCTCCTGCAATTCTGGCCGCGGCTAGAATCGCGGGAATCGATCGTATCTTCAAAGTCGGAGGCGCTCAGGCAATCGCCGCACTTGCATACGGCACGGAGAGCGTTCCGAAAGTCGATAAGATTGTAGGCCCCGGAAACGCTTACGTGGCCGAGGCAAAGAAACAGGTCTTCGGCCGCGTCTCAATAGATATGATCGCAGGTCCAAGTGAAGTATTGGTCATTGCCGACGGCAAAAGCAATCCCGCTTACGTTGCGGCCGACATGCTCTCACAGGCAGAACACGACAGGATGGCAAGCGCAGTCCTCATAACGGACTCCCCCGAACTTGCAAACTCGGTCGCACTTGAGATCGATGCCCAGATTCCGGGGCTTGCGAGAGCGGAAATCGCATCATCTTCTATAGAAACCAACGGCAAAATACTTATAGCCGATGATATCAATGAGGCAATTGAAACCGCAAACGCTATCGCGCCCGAGCACCTTGAGCTCTGTGTCGATGACCCGTTCGAATATCTCGAGAAAATCAAACATGCAGGTTCAGTATTTCTCGGCAGAAACTGCCCCGAGGCATTGGGGGATTACTTTGCCGGTCCCAACCATACGCTTCCCACCGGTGGTACCGCAAGATTCTCCAATCCTCTCTCGGTGGACGACTTTGTTAAAAAAATGCAATACACCTACTACTCTCCCGATGCGTTAAAGGAAGCCGCTCCCAAAGTAGCTCTCTTTGCAAATACCGAGGGACTCACCGGGCACGCAAAATCTGTAACCATCAGAACGGAGGACAGAAAATGAGCCGTTTTTTAAGCAATGAATTCGAATCATTAAAACCGTATGTTCCCGGCGAACAGCCTAGAGACAAGGCATACATCAAACTTAATACCAATGAGCTGCCTTTCCCTCCCTCTCCCATCGCCCAAAGACTTGCTAGGGCCGAGGCAGGCGACTTAAGGCTCTACCCCGACCCGGACTGCTATCTTCTTCGGCAGGTGGCATCCGAGTACTTCTCTGTCGAACCCGACGAGATCTTTTTCGGCAACGGTTCCGACGATGTTTTAAACTACGCATTCATGGCCTTCGGTGGAAAGGGATGTGCTTTTGCGTTCCCGGATATCACTTACAGCTTTTACAAAGTGCTCGCCGATCTCAATCGCACGGAGTATACCGAGATTCCGGTAAAAGATGACTTTTCTATAGATCCGAGTGACTACTTTGCTCTCGGAAAAACCATTGTCATCGCCAATCCTAACGCACCAACCGGCATAGCGCTTCCGGTATCTTCTGTCGAAGAGATACTCAAGGCCAATCCGGATAATGTCGTTATTATAGATGAGGCATATGTTTTCTTCGGGGCCGAATCATGTCTTCCGCTGATCAGAAAGTATGATAACCTTCTCATAGTCGGCACACTCTCTAAGGCAAACGCACTTGCAGGAGGCCGCTTGGGTTACGCCATAGGAAACAAAGAGCTCATCCTGGACCTGAACAGACTGAAGAACTCATTAAACCCGTACTGCATTAACCGCATGACCATGATGGCCGGCGTCGGAGTCCTTAGCGACAGGAGTTACACTGAGTCCTGCTGCAAAAGAATAATGACAATTCGTGATAATACTTTTTCTCAATTAAAGGATCTTGGTTTTACCGGAACAGACTCTATCGCAAACTTTTTATTTGTTAAGCATCCGGATTACGAAGGAAAAAAGCTTTACACAGAGCTTAGAGATCGTGGGATACTCGTCAGGCATTTCGATACCGAAAAGCTTCGCGACTATATACGCGTAAGCATCGGAGACGAGGAGGATATGAACGCATTTATCAATGCCATAAAAGAACTCGTGGGGGAAGTAATATGAGAAGCGCAACCATAAAAAGAAATACCGCAGAAACCAAGATTAAATTGACACTGGATCTTGACGGCTCGGGAAAGGCCGATATAAAAAGCGGTTGTGGTTTTCTCGATCACATGCTTACACTGTTTGCGTCTCACGGCCGTTTTGACCTGATTGTTTGCGGCACCGGTGACACATGGGTCGACTATCACCACCTAGTCGAAGATACGGGCATCGTACTCGGAGAGGCTTTCAAAAATGCTCTCGGAGATAAGATGGGCATCCGACGTTACGGAGATACCATTCTTCCCATGGATGAGTCACTTATCCTTACCGCCGTGGATTTTTCCGGCAGATCCTTTCTTGATTATCGGATTGAAGTTCCTACCGAAAAAGTAGGCGACTTCGATACTGAACTCTGTGAGGAATTCTGGAACGGCTTTGTCCGCAAGGCTGAATGCGCCATGCACTTTCAGATGCTTTCCGGTAAGAATTCGCATCACATACTCGAGGGCTCATTTAAATCAATGGGCAGATCTCTTAGAGATGCCGTGTCCATTGACGCCGGATTTGAAAACGAGATTCCGTCGACCAAGGGGGTACTTTGATGCTTTCGATAATTGACTACGGTGTCGGCAACCTCTTCTCTCTCTCCTGCTCATTAAACGCGCTTGGTGAGGAAGTTGTGCTGACAGATGACCCCAAGACAATTCGCGACTCGGAAAAAATCATCCTGCCCGGAGTCGGTGCTTTTGAAGACGCTGCAGCAAAGCTCCGCACGACCGGTCTTGGCGAACTGGTATGCGAGGAAGCCAAAATGGGAAAGCCTATTCTTGGCATTTGCCTTGGTATGCAGCTTTTGCTTGATGCAAGCGAGGAATACGGACATCACGAAGGCCTCGGCCTGATCAGGGGAACAAACCGACCGATAAGAGATGTCATCCCCGCAGAATACAAGGTGCCTCACATGGGTTGGAATGCTCTGATATTCAAAGGAGAAAAGCACCCTCTCTTTCGTTATATAGATGAAGGTGAATGTGTTTATTTTGTGCATTCATACGCAGGCTTTGAATGTGATGACAGCGTTATAGCGACTGCTGAGTACGGACCCGAACTTACTGCGGCCATAGCTTCTGGCAACGTGATGGGAACTCAGTTTCACCCCGAAAAAAGCGGTGACGTCGGTCTCCGTATACTGAGGGCATTTTGTGAGATCAAGGGGGATGAATTATGTTGATTTTTCCTGCAATAGATATATTCAACGGAAATGCTGTACGGCTCTTCAAGGGAAACTATAATGAGATGACTATATACAGCCACTCTCCCATTGATGTTGCAAACGATATGAAGTCGCAGGGCGCGAGCTGTCTCCATCTTGTCGATCTGGAGGGCGCGGCCAAAGGAATGAGCGTAAATGCCAAGCTCATCTGCAATATAAAAAAGGAAAGCGACCTCTTTTGTGAAGTAGGAGGAGGAATAAGGAACCTTGATACGGTATCATCGTACATTGAAAACGGTATTGATCGTGTCATACTCGGTAGCGCGGCTCAAAAGGACCCGGTGTTTCTCAAAAGCGCCGCGCTAAAATTCGGAAAAAAGATCGCGGTAGGCGTAGATATAAAAAACGGAAAGGTTGCAATACACGGCTGGAAGGATACTACCGATGAAGATGCCTTTTCTTTCTGTGATAGACTTCAGGACATCGGAATAACTACAATTATCTGCACCGACATCTCTCGCGACGGCGCAATGCGCGGCACGAACCTTGAACTCTACCGCGACCTTGCAAATGCGTTTTCAATGAACATCATAGCATCGGGAGGTGTAAGTTCTTTGGATGACATCCTCTCTCTCAAAGACATGAACATCTACGGCGCGATAATCGGCAAAGCTTATTACACCGGCGATATAGTTCTTAAGGATGCATTGGAGGCAGCAAAATGATTACCAAAAGAATAATCCCCTGCCTTGACGTACGGGACGGAAGGGTCGTCAAGGGTGTAAACTTTGAGGGGCTCCGCGATGTGGACTCTCCTGTCGCTCTTGCGTCATACTATAGTTCATGCGGAGCTGATGAGCTCGTCTTCTATGACATCACGGCATCGTCCGACGGCCGGAAGCTGTTTTTGGATGTTTTGAGGGAAACGTCGGAAAATGTCTTTATCCCCCTCACCGTAGGCGGAGGCATCAACACCGTCGATGATTTTGACAGAGTCTTAAAATGCGGGGCGGACAAAGTGAGCGTAAACAGCGGAGCGATCAAGGATCCTTCGCTTATATCCAAAGCTGCCAAGCTTTACGGCGATCAGTGCGTCGTGCTCTCCGTCGATATCAAGCGTGTAGACGGAGTATTCACGGTCTTCGCAAAGGGCGGACGGGAAAACACAGGTATAGAAGCCATCTCGTGGATCAAAAGATGTGTTGACTCCGGCGCAGGCGAGGTCGTAGTAAACTCAATTGACACCGACGGCGTAAAAGGCGGTTTCGATCTGGAGATGCTAGGTGCTGTCTGCGAGGTAGTCCGGGTGCCCGTAATAGCATCGGGCGGTGCCGGAAAGATTGATGATTTTATTAAACTATTTAAGACTCTCCCCGGTGTCGACGCGGGACTTGCCGCTTCAATCTTCCACTTCGGAGAGGTAATGATATCGGATCTTAAAAAAGAAATGCAAAAAAGCGGTATTCCCGCCAGAATAACAGCGAGGTGAAAAAATGATAGACAGAAGCGAACTAAAATATGACAGCAACGGACTAATACCCGCGATAGTTATAGATGACTTTACAGGTGATGTACTCATGATGGCTTATATGAACGAGGAAAGCCTTGGCATCTCAATAGAAAAAAACCTGACTTGCTTTTATTCTCGTTCAAGGGGTGAGCTTTGGCTCAAAGGTGAGACGAGCGGCAATTACCAGCATATCATATCCATTACGGCAGACTGCGACCGCGACACTCTTCTTATACGCGTTCGCCCCGACGGACCCGCCTGCCACCTCGGTACAAAGAGCTGTTTCGAGTATCCGCTGTATGACAATGAATCCGAGACCGCCTTTTCCTACGAGGGTCTCATGGAACTGATAAAAGGGCGAAAGACCGATATGAAGGAAGGTTCTTATACAAGTTACCTCTTCGAAAAAGGTCTGGACAAGATACTAAAAAAAGTCGGCGAAGAAAGCACCGAGGTCATCATAGCCGCAAAGGATTCAGATAAAAAAGAGACGATCTATGAGATTGCCGATCTGGCATATCACGTAATGGTACTTATGGTCGAGGCCGGAATCAGCCTTGATGATATCAGGAACGAACTGGCCGCAAGACATGTGATAGATAAGAAGATCAAACAGGAGAAGATGACTACATGAGAAAATGTGACATCCACAATCACACCGTGTTCAGTGACGGAAATAACTCTCCGGAGGAAATGATACTTGCCGCCATCGATGCAGGTCTTTCTGAAATCGGCATTTCTGATCACTCATATACAAGCTTTGATCAAGATTATTGCCTCTTACCGGATAAGTATAACGAGTATATTGATACACTTTCGGAATTAAAGGACAAATACAAAGACCGAATCAATGTCGCCATCGGCATCGAGTATGATTATTATTCCGACGACATTCCTGATGGTATAGAATACGTGATAGGTTCCGTTCACAGCCTGAAGATCGGAGAAGACTATCTTATTCTCGACATGAGCGAGGACCTTTTCAAAAGCATATGCACGAATTACTTCGGAGGGGACTATTACAGTCTCTGTGAATGCTACTATGAAACAATAAGCGACCTCTATGTCAGAACGCGAGCAGACATAGTGGGTCATTTTGATATAGTAACAAAATACAACGAAGGAAATGCCCTTTTCGATGAAAATAATGAGAGGTATCGTATCGCATGGCAGTCTGCCATGCTCAAGATCCTTCCTGACATCAAATGCTTTGAGATAAACTACGGAGCCGTAAACAAGGGACTTAGAAGCGTCCCCTATCTCTCATCCGAGATGCAGGCATTTCTCATTGAAAACGGCGGATATACAATAAAAAACTCCGACAGCCACAGTACAGCGACCGTCGGAAAGTTTTGAGATAGTTTCAGTTCTGCTTCAGATATTCCATGATCGAGTGGGCGGCGGTATTTCCTTCGCCCACTGCTTTTGTGGCATCTTGTTAATGTTGCCTCAGCAAATAAACAGTATTCGCGTCATCACAACTTCTTCATCATCCAATAAGTGTCGGCGTATGTTCCATCGCTGTATTTCATGTTGTTTGGGAGCTCACCATACTTAACAAAGCCAAGTTTTTCGTATAGTTTCATTGCCGCCTTGTTCTCGGACACAACTTCCAATTCGGCCTGCTCATATCCAAGATCCTTTGCGGCAGAAAGAAGGGTCTCTAACATAATCGTCCCTATTCCTCGGTTCCAATAGTCTTTAAGAAGGGCAATTGCAACTTGGCAACGATGAGCATATCTAAGTTGCGGTCCTGCGCTCATCAAGGAGCAGGCCCCAACCAAGTCGTCTCCTATATAGGAAACAAGCATAAGCTCTCGCTCTGCATCTATTCTTGATTTTAGAAACTCCGCTTCTTCTTCAGGCGAAGGAATGCGTTCTCCGGGTTCTCTAATCAGAAATCTGCTTTCTCTTGCAGTCTTTTCCATATAATCTATCAAAGCCGTCCCGTCCGAGACTTCTACGCTTCTAATGATTATTGTATTTCCCTGATTATCTTTTCTTTCGATGGGATGTAGTATCATTCCCTCTCCTCCACTTATATGTTTTGCCGGCGCACTAATCGACCGGCATCAAATTGATATCTACAGCAATTCCTTTGCCCTCTTCAGGATGGGAACTTCTCTGTTTGCTATAAGCCTTCCCAATTTGGTACATCTGCACCTTTCATATTCAGCCAAAGCCTCTTCATACTTTAGTTTCAAAGTGGAGAGATGAAAGTCCTCAATTTCATCTTTGGTCAAATGTTTATCTCCAAAAGATACGGCCCTGCACAGGAAATAGTTGTTGATATTATGCCTGTTAATCAGATTGTAGTAATCGCTGACAACCCCGAGCTTGCACAAGACCTCGACATCAACACCGAGCTCCTCTTTAAGTTCGCGTCTGATAGCGGCAACTAAGTCTTCTCCTTCTTCCACACCGCCACCTGCTGTCTCAATAAGCTTTGCTTGGCCAAAATCGTCATTCCTGTTTAACCTGACGAAATAGAAATTTTCTTCATCATCTATCACTATTGCCCGAGCAATCAGCCTGTCATGATCGATTGTGGTAAGCGGCCATTCACCATCTTCCAGATTCAACAAAAACTCTTCTTGGTACATTATCGCCTCCATAAACCGGGACTTGTTATTCTTTGGCGTGTTTTGGTTGGCTGGATTGCAAGTTTTGCTCGTTCAGCCACTCAAATTCCGCAAAAATGCTGCGCCAGCCACTGAAATAATTGGTTTTGTTTGTTGCTTAATGTGGTTGGAACTATCTGCAGTACACTTCAATTGCTTTGGCTGCAAAGTCCACAGTTCCTTCTCTGCCTCTACCAGATCAAACACCGCTTTAACAGCTGCGTTGATGTCATTATAGTTAATATACGCTAGCCCCTTACTGCTCTTCCAGGATTTCCTTGACTCTCTCGCAGACCGCCTCTGCCAAATGTCTGTGACTTTCTTTGGTAAGATGCATATAGTCTACTTTGTTCATCTCGACACCGCTGATTTTTCCGGCATCCATAAACTCCACATTGTGAAGCTTGCACATTTCTTCGAACAGCTTGCTGCATCTCTCGGATTTAATATGGCAGTCATGCCCCATGTCTTCTCCGCAGTATGTGCTAAAGTATTCCTCCCCGATTGGCGGAGGAGCGATTACGAGAACCCTCGGCTCGCCATTAACAAAGGCATCTGTACACGTAAACACATGCAAAATAAAACGTTCAAGCCCTCGCGTTATATTGGTTGCAGTGGCAGAGAATCGCTCTTTTGTGTCATTGGTTCCAAGCATAACTATAAGAAGGTCCACCGGCTCATGCGTCTTAAGCACAGGGCGGATAGCTTTTAATCCGTTTAGCCCCTCAAACAGAGGATCATCAAAGACAAACGTCCGGCCGCTCAGCCCTTCTTCTTTTACATCATAGTCCGAACCGAGAAGTTCCTGAAGAATTCCCGGATAGCGCTCATTTAGTGGGAACCGTCCAAAATCCTCCGATCTATATCCATGGGTATTGGAATCGCCAAAACAAACTACGGTTTTCATATTCATACCTCCGCAAATCGGGATGTAATTACAGTTTATAACTTCATTACCGCGGGGATCTCGTCCCATCTGTCTTTCCGTTAAACTTATTTTAACGCAAAACAAAATCCGCATATACCATACATGTCAATTAGACACGTATAGTATATACGGATTTGCGTTTACCCGCAATTGGCCTGCGAACCTCGGCACTACCCGATGATCTTACGCGCAGCCTCCTCCAATTCTCTTCGTTCTGCCACGTCGTCGTACGATTTATTTCTGTTGTCGATTCCTTTTATAACCTCGTGCTCAAAGAGGCCGTCTCGGTTGCAGTAGAAAAGTATCTTTCTTACTCCCGAGATTTTCAGTCTGGCTTCGGCGCCGCCTTCGGGATACAGTTTAACCATTTCGATTCTGTCGGGCGAGAGCGCCGCAACAAAGGAAATATAATGCGCCTTTGTCATCTCGTGCTCGATGCGAACATAGTATTCATCCTCGATGCACTCGACAAAAATCTTGTGCTGCTCGTCGGTTGGCTCCGCCTCCTCTGGATTAAGGAGTATCCCGTGGCAGTTCACCGCCGCCTGTCCTACGCTGTGAATCACATTCCCGCAGACGGGACATACATAGAACTTGGACTTAAGCATATTGGCCACGACATTGGAATTGTTTATGGCGTTTCCGGAAAAGAGTTCGGTAATCGATACGCGAAAGATCTTTGAAATCGGCTCCAGCAACGTTATATCCGGGTAGCTTCTTCCCGTCTCCCATTTTGATATAGCCTTGTCGCTCACGCCGAGCGCTTCGGCGAGCTGGCACTGCGTCATCTTATTCTTTTCACGCAGTTCCTTGATGACTGCGCCGGTTATATATTGGTTCATGCCTGCCTCCCTTAAGTACGATGCGTTACATCAATTCTATACCACAGTTCTGCGTCGCGCTATCTACTTATAGTAGATAGCGCCGTGCTCCCGACTTGTATTTTTCGTAGTCGATGCGGTACACGTTGCATGCTTCTCTAAAGCCTCGCCATCCGATCATGCTGGAAGGATAATCGATGCGGCGCTCGTCTTTCCAGAGCATTACTACTCGCGGTTTCCATGCCTCGTTCGGCGTCAGTTCGTCCAGCGCCGATTCACTCGGCGTCGACTCGTTCGGCCCCGTAGGTAAAGCCTCGTTCGGTTCCGCGAGCGAGGACTTAAACTTTTCACTCTCGATGTCGCGAAGGAGGCCACTAAATCCTTCTCTCGTTTCGATGCGTAAGTATACTGGCGCCGTGCCTCCCGCGATGCTTGGCATTACATAGGTCTCCGCCAACTTTTCCAATGTTCTTTCATTCCTTTTGATTGTCTTGGTTCTTGGCCCCTTTGTTCTTATCGGCCTTCTTCCTTTCGCTTCTCTCTTGATTGCCTTTGCTCCTACCATCTTTCTACCTCCTTGTGATGATTCATCGATCTGTACACCTACAAAGAGATAGCAAGTTCGTCTCACTAAATAAAAAGCACCCATCGTCAGACGGGTGCAAACGCATCTTACTTTTTCACCCATCGATCCGACTTTCGCACCTTGCCTTTCGGTAGGTTGCGGGGCGGTCATCGTGTCGGTCACTCGCGCCACTCTTCATAGGTTTATTTTGTTACGGTCAGTATATCACAGACTCGCTTGCAAGTCCATCGTCACCGCTTACAGCGTCACGCGCATCGTGCGCGCTTGCTTACTCTACAATATTTCAACGAGTTCTCCAACATAGAGTCTGTGCATCGGATCAACAGAATAGTACTCATCAAACACATCCTGCGGAACTTGTGATGTGTCAAGGTCCTGACAGTAAATCTTCTTGCAAAGGAAGGTCATCTCAGCCTCTTCGTAAGTAATAGCGCCTGCACCCGCTGCGTCCGTCGCTCCCGCATCCGCATCCGCAATCACACCGCTTAGATCTTTCACAGTGAGGCCGGTCTTTGCGTCTTTGTCGATGTCGCGGCCGGACTCGCTTCCCATGATTGCGAGCGCCGCTCTATACTCTTCCGGGTAGAAGCTCACGGCAAAATAATCGTTCTCTTCCATGAACTTATACGTATGTCTGCACGGTCTAACATAAACCGTGACTACGGGCTTGCCCCAAAGCGTGCCTACGCCGCCCCAGCTAATCGTCATGCTGTTGTGGTTTTCTTTTGTGCCCGCGCTTAAGAGCGCCCACTGTTTGTCGAATTTGTCGAATATGCTTTTATCAAAATTCATCTTGCACCTCACACAGACTATTTACCAAAGATGCTCGGGATCGCAAACAACAAAACCAATACTATGGCCAGCACTACTACGATTCCAATAAACTTTTTATTCATCTTGGCACCCTTCCTTTCCGCATTGGCTACGGACTAATTATACCATCTTCTTGTGCGAGGTGCGCAGAGAACGCCTAAAGCTTTTCCTTTACGATTGCAATCTGTTTTTCCACAGAGCCTTTTCCCGTGCCGCCGAGGCTGCACCTACGCATCACGCAGTTCTTTAAGTCAACTGTATCATAAACATCCTCTTCTATGCAATCGGCTTTCTCCTTGTATAGGCTGATGGGGTATGTCTCAAGGATGAAGCCCTTCTCGATGCAGTCCGAAACTATTTCTCCGGAGACCTTATAAGCATCCCTGAACGCCATTCCTTTTCCGACGAGATAATCCGCGAGATCCGTCGCGTTGATGAATCCCTTCTGTGCGGCAGCGAGCATATTCTCCGGCTTTGACTTCATGGTCGCAATCATCTCGGTAAAAATCACGAGTGAGTGCTCGCATGTGTCAAGCGCATCAAAGAGCGCCTCCTTATCCTCCTGCATGTCTTTGTTGTATGCAAGAGGAAGGCCCTTCATCATCGTTAAGAGAGTTATCAGGCTTCCGTAAACGCGGCCCGTCTTCCCGCGAATGAGTTCCGCCATGTCCGGATTCTTTTTCTGCGGCATGATTGATGAACCCGTCGTATATGCATCCGAGAGTTCGATGAAACCGAATTCCCAGCTCGACCAAATTACTATCTCCTCCGCGAGCCTTGAAAGATGCATCATCAAAATCGAAAGATCGCTCACTATTTCTATTATGAAGTCCCTGTCCGAAACGCTATCCATCGAGTTCTGCGAAACCGCATGGAAAGAGAGAATATTTGCTTCCATTTCTCTGTCTGTCGGATACGTTGTTCCGGCAAGCGCGCAGCTTCCTATCGGAGAGACATCCATGCGCTTTGTGGCATCCGCAAGTCTTTCTTTGTCCCTAAGCAGCATGAATGCATATGCCATAAGGTGATGCCCAAATGTCACAGGCTGCGCTATCTGAAGATGCGTATACCCCGGCATAATGGTATCCTTTTCTTTTTCCGCCTGGGTTATTATCGCATTCAAAAACTCTTTGATGAGATCCGCGATAGCAACCATCTCTTTTCTGAGATATAGGCGCATGTCCAAAGCGACCTGGTCGTTACGGCTCCTTGCGGTATGAAGTTTCTTTCCGACACTGCCGATTCTCTTTGTTAGTTCCTCTTCAACGAACATGTGGATGTCTTCCGCACCATAGTCAATGGAGAGTGTGCCCGCCGCAAGGTCTGTAAGAATCGATGCGAGCCCCGATGTGAGCGCGTCGCCCTCCTCCTTACTTATGATTCCCTGTGCGGCGAGCATTGTTGCATGGGCAATACTTCCACCTATATCTTCAGTTGCCATACGGCTGTCAAAAGCGATCGACGAATTGAATGCATCCGCTATCGCCGAGGTTTCTCCTGCCGTTCTTCCTTTCCAAAGTTTTGTCATTTTGTCTTTTCCTCTTGCATCTTCTGATCGAGAATTGCCTGAACCGAAATCGGAAGTCCGTAAAGCGTGATAAATCCGCCGGCATCCTTTTGGTTGTAATCGCTCTCGCCGAATGTGGCTATTTCTTCGTTATACAAAGCGTACGGACTCTCTATCGAAGAAACGATTATATTTCCTTTGTAGAGTTTGAGCGAAACGGTTCCCGTCACTGTCTCCTGCGTCTTATCGACAAAGGCGGATATCGCTTCCCTAAGCGGAGTGAACCACTGCCCGTTATACACGAGGTCACCAAAGGTCAGCGCAAGTTTCTGCTTCTCGTGCGCCGTCGTCTTGTCGAGGCAGACGGATTCCAAAACGCTGTGCGCCTTATAGAGTATTGCTCCGCCTGGAGTTTCATAGACGCCACGGCTCTTGATTCCAATCAGACGGTTCTCAACTATGTCGAGAATGCCGACTCCGTTTTTGCCACCGATCTTGTTGAGTGCGAGGATGATTTCCTTTGCCGTCATTTTTTCTCCGTTGAGAGTAACCGGAACGCCTTTCTCAAAACCGATTGTTACCATCTCCGGTTCGTCGGGTGCGTTCTTTGGTGAGACGCCGAGTTCAAGGAATCCCTCTTCATCGTATTTTGGTTCGTTTGCTATGTCCTCAAGATCCATTCCCTCGTGCGAAAGGTGCCAGAGGTTCTTATCCTTTGAATAATTGTTTTCCCTGCTTATCTTTAGCGGAATATTGTGGGCTTCCGCGTAATCTATTTCCTCATCACGCGACTTGATAATCCACTCTCTCCACGGAGCGATGATTGGCATCCTCGGAGCAAAATGCTTAACTCCGAGTTCAAAACGAACCTGGTCATTTCCTTTTCCCGTGCAGCCGTGGCAGATTGCGTCGGCATTTTCCTTTAGCGCGACCTCGACAAGGCCCTTTGCTATAACCGGTCTTGCAGTAGCGGTACCGAGGAGATACTCCTCATAAGTCGCTCCCGCCTTCAGGGTCGGAATGATGAAGTCATTCACATACTCTTCCGTAAGATCAAGCTCGACGTACTTGGATGCTCCGGTTGCGAGCGCCTTTTCCTCGAGGCCTTCAAGCTCATCGCTCTGGCCGACATTTCCCGTCACCGCAATAACCTCGCAGTTGTTGTAATTCTCCTTGAGCCAGGCGATGATTATTGAGGTGTCCAGGCCGCCGGAATAGGCCAGCACCACCTTTTTGATATCTTTCTTATCCATAAAACACACTCTCCTTCTCCTTGGTTTTTATACATCTATAAGTATATTTATGCATATATAATGCCCCATTTTACTCGTGTTACTAGCGATTGTCAAGCATTTTTATGCATAAAATCGCAAAAAAATTGCCCTTGGGAAAGCGCGCTTCTGCTATTCAAAAAAAACACCTGGGCGTCAACGCAGATTTTGCACTATAAAAAAACACCTAGGCGCTTTGCCTAGGTAAATATATATAAACTTCCTGCTACTCCGTCGGGCGCTCAGGAGTAGGAACAAGCTTTTCAAGAAGTTTAAGGAGCTGCTCCTTTTCTTTTTCTGTGAGCGGCTCAAAGACCTTTGCGAACTTCTCGTTCTTCTCGTCTTCCAATTCGTATGCGCGTGCGCGGCCGACTTCAGTTAGCGCAATCAGAGTCGCTCTCTTGTCGTCGGGATCGACAGTTCTTGCAACATAGCCTTCACTCTCGAGCTTGCTTATGAGCTCGGATGTGGAAGACGGATTGATTCTCATCGCCTCAGCAAGAACCTTCTGTCTTACTCCGCCCTCGTGCTCGGTAAGAACCGAGAGCAGCCTCGCCTGCGCAAAGGCCTGTCTTTTGAACGGATCCATATGCGGTCCGCCGTGGGCTCCCGGCATCTGCGGGCAAGCGCGTCCCGGGCCGTGCATTCCGGGTTGCGGGCCGCGCATTCCGGGTTGCGGGCCTTGTGGACCGCGCATTTCCGGACCGTGCAGGCCTTGTGGTCCACGCATTTCAGGTCCGTTCGGACCGCGCATTTCCGGACCGTGTGGACCACCGCAAGGACCGCGCATGCCTGGTGCTTGTGGGCCTCGCCCGTGCGGAAGCTCCGGTGTATGCAGCATATTCCTCTTCATGTGGTGCGAGAAGCGCATCATCTTAAAAAACAGCTTTTCATCTATCGTTCTTTCCATTTTGTAAAATCCCCTTTCCAAATCATCTATAGTTTGCCTTTCCCTATAACTTCAGGGTTTTTCGGCATCTATCTCAAAAAATATTTCGGTACCGAACATATACTAACATGGCCCGTGGCCTTTGTCAATATGTTTCGGTACCGAAATTTTAATCCCGAAGTTCCGAATTCGGGACTCACTGCGTCCTGAATTCATAAATCCGCTCATAATTCAAGTGGCGGCTTGTAACCGAACCTCTGTCGCCAGAGGTTTTCGATGCTAGATGAATACTTAATCAAAGTTTTTCTTCTTTAGTTCTGCGAGTGCCTTTCTTGCATCTATTGAATGTTTCCCTTCCTCAAGTTCCTTCTCTGACGATTTAATAGCAGCATCAAACATCTCTGCAATTTCATCGTTGCAAAAATCAATATCATCAGGTACTACTATTTTCCCTGCTAGCAATCCCAATACTCTTTTATGTGGTTTTTTATAAGTCATACCCATACCTCTTCTTTCTGTCTCTATGATTTCGATTATACCACAGAAAAACGCCGGCGAGATTTTCTCGTCGGCGTTTCACATTCGCTGCTCGCGATCTGCGAGCGGCCATATATCATAACACACTTACTTTTTATTCTTTTGCGTGCATCGATCTGCACGTATCACCTACACGCATCAGCCTGCGCATCACCCTTGTGCGCTAGTCTTTATACGTAACCCATGTCTCTCATGGCTTTTACGACGCGGCGGAAACCTGCGATGTTTGCTCCGGATACGAAGTTCCCTTCCATGTTATAGTCGGCGGCGGCTTCGGAAATCTTCTTGTAGATTCCTTTCATGATTTCGTTTAGCTGCGCGTCGAGATCGTCGAAGGAGCGATAGAGCTGAACTGCGTTCTGGCTCATCTCGAGTGCGGACATTGCTACGCCGCCTGCGTTGGCTGCTTTACCCGGGAGGAAGCGTACGCCGCTCTCCAGGAAGTAGTCTGTCGCGCCTTCGGTCGATGGCATATTGGCACCTTCGGTTACATTTTTGCATCCGTTTGCGACGAGAATCTTTGCGGATTCTTCGTCGAGTTCGTTCTGCGTTGCGCAAGGCATTGCGATGTCGCATGGAACTTCCCAAACGTTTCCGTCTTCAAAATATTTTGCGGAAGGAACTGCATCTACGTATTCTTTGATACGTGCGCGACGAACTTCTTTGATCTCCTTTAGCACGTCTAGGTTGATTCCATTTTCGTCATATACATATCCGTCGGAGTCGCTCGCGGTTACGACCTTTGCGCCGAGTTCGGTCGCCTTCTGAATTGCGTATGTCGCAACGTTTCCGGATCCGGACACTGCGACGGTCTTTCCTTTGATTTCTTCGCCGTATGACTTGAGCATTTCCTGCGTGATATATACGGCGCCGAAACCGGTCGCTTCTTTTCTAACCAGGGAGCCGCCCCACTCGAGGCCTTTTCCGGTTAATGTTCCGTCGAACTGCTTGGTGAGTTTTTTGTAAGCACCGTAGAGGAAACCTATTTCTCTCGCGCCTACACCGATGTCGCCTGCGGGAACGTCCTCTCGCGCGCCGATGTATCTAAAGAGTTCGCTCATGAATGCCTGGCAGAAGCCCATGATTTCTCTGTCGGATTTTCCTTTGGGGTTAAAGTCGGAACCGCCCTTGCCTCCGCCTATCGAGAGGCCCGTGAGCGAGTTCTTGAAAATCTGTTCAAATCCGAGGAAGTTGATTACGCTTCTGTTTACGGTCGGGTGGAATCTAAGGCCTCCCTTATATGGTCCGAGCGTGCTGTTAAACTGCACGCGGTAACCTCTGTTTACATGAACCTTGCCGCTGTCGTCGACCCACGGAACTCTGAAGGAAATGCTTCTCTCCGGTTCGACGATTCTCTCAAGGATTTTATTTTCTCTGTAATCAGCTTCGTGCTTTGCGATTACGGGTGCGATCGAAGAAAGCACCTCGCGCACGGCCTGGTGGAACTCCGGTTCGCCCGGGTTTCTGGCCATTACGCTTTCCATTATTTCATCAACATATGCCATGTGCTTCCTCCTTTCTATTCTGCAATTTCAGCAAGATGTTTCTTGAATATTTCTCTGATCGCTGTGTTCTCCGCGAGACATGTTCTGTTGGCAGTGACTTCGAATCCCGCTTCTCTTAGCTTTGTTGCCATCGAGTCCTCTGCATCTCCGCAGACACCTTCCATCGCGGATTCTCCTGCGACGAACATGAACGGTGCGACATAAACTTTCTTGATTCCGTCACGGGTCAGGTGGGCGATAACTTTGTCTATCTTTGGATAAGCGTTGAACGTCGCGATGTGCGCATTCTTGTATCCCTGATCCTTAAGCGCGTAGTCGAGCGCGCAGTAGATTGCGTTGGTATAATGCTCGCTTCCGTGTCCAACAAAGCATACAGCCTCGTCGTCCGCAAGCTTATAGTCCGCCATAATTGCGTTTGCAACCGCCTCGAGATCCGACTGCGATGCGAGGAGCGGCTCTCCGCATTTGACTGAAACAAAGTCTGCCTTATGCGAGAAGATCATATTGGTGAGTTCCTCGTACTCTTTTCCGTGAAGAAGGTATGCCGGCTGCACATAGACGTCCGTAACTCCGTCGAGCACCATGCGAGCAAGCGTCTCGCGAACCGCATAGACAGGCGCGTCGTCTCCCTCTAGCTCATGCTTAATCTTGATGAGCGCCTCGTTTGTTATGGCCCTGTAGACCTCCGCCTTGGGGATGACCTCCTTGTATTCTTCCTCGAGAACGCCGAGCGTCCTCTTCTCAAGGTCCGCATCCTTGGTACCAAAGCTTACCGATAATATAGCTTTTTTCTTCATTGGTTCCTCCCGCCTGCGCGGCGCTGTCGCATTCCGCTGACTCGTCGCTCGCAATCGACTTGTCTCACGCCGGCTTTGTTGTTTAACCACAATAATTTTACATTTTCTATATATATAACCACAAAAACCGCCTGTGCGCAAGCGGTTTTTGGCTTTTAATTACATTTTTTGATCAGTACCCTACGGCGAGGCCGAAGAGTAAAATCAGCGATGTCAGGCAGATGTTGGCGATTTGGAATTTGAGTGACCAGCGGGCCCATTTGGTGTAGCTGATGTCGGCGAGGCCGAGCGAGATGAGTAGCGCCGCATTGGTCGGATAGAATACGTTTGAGAACCCGTCGCCAAAGGCGAATGCCACGATGCAGAGCTGCGGCGATATTCCAAACACCTGCGCAAGCGGAACGATGAGCGGAATCAACATGAAGGCTTTGGCCGATCCCGATGCGATGAAGAAATTCATTCCGAGTACTATCAAATAGATGAATAGGATTATCGCCCATTTGGGGAGACTGTCCGCGATTCCGACCGCACCGTGGAGGATGGTGTCGAGAATCTTCGCTTCCTGCAAAGTGTATTTGATTGATGCTGCCATGAGAATCATGAGGACCGCAGGGAAAATGCTAGTAACGCCTTTTAGAAAAGTTTTACCTAGCGCGCCGCCTCTTAGTCCTGCGATGGCGGGTGCTGCGATTCCCGCGACGAGGAACATGAGCGCAACCGCTATCATCGTGAAATCCTGAAGGGCTTTTATGAATGTGGACGCGAGTACAAAGACGATCCCCGCCGCCATTATGATTATGAACGTCTTTAGCGCACCGTCGAGACTTCCTTGTGAGTGGGAGGCCGCCGTGCCCGACTGTGACAAATCTCCGCGTGCAACGTCATCACCATGCTGTGCCGCGCCCGCCTGTGCTGTGCTCACCACGTGCGTACTTGATGCGCCTGCGCCGGCATCCACGGGGCGCTCGATTTTCTTTGCGTATCTACTCACGAAAAAATGCAGTAGTAAGAATATTAGGACGAAGCTAATGAGTCTCAGCCAAATGCCGGAGAACATTGGAAGTCCCGCGAGACTTTGCGCAACGCCGACGGTGAACGGATTCATGACGCCGGATGCAAAACCGCAGCCGACGGCGAGAAGGCTCATCGCCATTCCCGTGAGTGAATCCCAGCCGAGCCTTATAGCGAGCGCAACGACTATCGGAACGAGCGGAACGATTTCTTCAAACGATCCCACGAGCGCGCCCATCGCCATGAAGAAAAGCATAACTACCGTAAGCAGTTTATATCTGCTGTCTCCGAATTTCTCGGTGACGCGATTCAAAAGATGATTCATTATGCCGCTCTTATCGAGGCAGTTAAACGCTCCGCCGATTACGAGAAGAAATATTATTACCGCAATAAGAGTGGCGTTCCCTTCGCCGGTTAAAACAAGAAGCGGTGAAAGTATCCACTTCCAAAACGGCATGCCGCCGTCAACATATTTGAAGCCCGCGGCGGTATCGACAACTGTCTGCCCCGCTTCGTTTACAGTCCTAGCATATTCTCCGGAAGGCACGACAAACGTGAGGCCGTACGCAATGACCATGAGTATAAAGATAACTATGAGCGCAGTTATAAACGACCGCACGCTGATGTTAAGCCCTTTTGATTCTTGCATCCTCGACCTTCCTTTGCACGATTCACTAACGGCTATCGTTCGTTGTTATCGTTTAGCCATGTCGCGCCATTACAAATCAAAATTCCTGATTATATATTTATAAAACTCTACCGCGGGTTCGAGCGAGTCGATGTCCACGTTTTCGTTCAGGCCGTGAATGGTCGACATCTGTTTGTCCGTCACTTTGAACGGTGCAAAGCGGAAGCAGTTATCGCTGACGCGCGTCATATATCTCGCGTCGCTCGCACCTGTCGTAACGAATGGAGACGTGGTTACTCCTTCAAAAATTTCGGCGACTCCGCTTTCTATTAATTTGAATCCTCGTGAGTTCCAATCCGAAATGGGCGACTCGAGGCCCGGGTCAATTACTTCAACTTCGAGGTTATATCTCTTTGCAACTTTGCTTATTGCCTCGATGCTCGCATCTCTTCCCTGGTGGTGCGAGTATCTCATATTACCGATGACGTATGCCTCTTCAGGAATTACATTGTAGCCATTGGCGCCCTTGGCGCATGTGAATGCGATTGTCGTCTTGGTCATGGCCGCGGACATAGGTGATGACTTCGCCATTACTTTCTTGATTATCGGAGCGAACTTCTCGGGGTTTGCCATCGCTTTTGCGCTTGCGCCTTCCATGCTTGCAGAGAGCCTCTTCAGCATCTCGCAGACCGCAGGCGAAATTTCCACATCAAATATCTCGTGCCTGTCGACGTATGACATGAATTTTCCGAGTCTTACTAGCGGTGTATCCTTTGGTGGTGCCGATGCATGGCCGCCCGCGGACTTTGCTATGAATTTAATATCGGCGAATCCCTTCTCGCCCACTCCTATCATCGCATATGTTCCTTTGGCTCCGGCAATTGGCTCATCCACGATCATACCACCCTCGTCGAGCACCATTTCAAACCTGTAGCCCTTTTCGGCGAGCATTTTGGAAATCTCATCTGCGCCGTGTCCCGCGATTTCTTCCGTGCAAGCGGATTCAAACCAGATGTCCCTTTCGGGAACAAAGCCATCTGCCGCGAGCTCCTCCGCGGCCTGAAGCATGGCAAAGAGTTCGCCTTTGTCATCGAGCGCTCCGCGCCCCCATACCTTTCCCTCTGCAATCTCTCCGGAAAACGGCGGATACTTCCATTCTCCCGTCGCCTCAACGACGTCCATGTGATTCATAAGAAGAATCCCCTGGTTCTCGGGTTCCGGAGAATTCTTTCCGGGCCATCTCATAAGAAGGCTTCCGTCGTAGTCCGTAACCTCGCAGACGGCAAAGATCTTCGGGAACTTCTTTTTTAGAAGCGTGTGAAACTTTCTGAACTTCCTTAAGTCGGTCTGCCCTTCCGCGGAAACCGTTTCTATCTTTATCATATCGGATAGAATCTTTGAGTATTTATCTTTCATCGTTACTCTCCTGTATTCTAATTTGTTTCAATCCAAACTTTCTTTCGTCTCAACAGTCTTTATCTGTGTCTCTATGCTAATTCTATCATAGGTCTTTAGCTTTTTAAAGTAAAAAAGCGACCGTCTCTCGACAGTCGCTCGCATGAATTCTTAACTTGTTTATTCAACAAACAGCGGAGTGGAGTAATATCTGTCGCCGCTGTCGGGAAGAAGTACGACGATTGTCTTTCCCGTGTTTTCGGGGCGCTCGGCCAACTCTATACCCGCCCGGAGCACCGCACCTGAAGATATGCCTACCAGAATACCTTCTGTCCTTCCGATCTCCTTAGCGACTTCAAAGCAGGCCTCATTATCTATCGTAATAATCTCATCGTAGATATCGGTATCCAAAGTGTTCGGAACAAACCCCGCGCCTATTCCCTGAATCTTGTGAGTGCCCGGAACTCCTCCCGAAAGCACCGCTGACGTTTCCGGCTCTACGGCTACCACTTTGATCTTTGGGTTCTTTGATTTCAGATAGCGACCTGTTCCCGTGATTGTGCCGCCTGTTCCAACTCCCGCAACAAAGATGTCAACTTCCCCGTCTGTATCGTTCCAAATCTCGGGACCCGTCGTCGCTTCATGCGTCCTTGGGTTAATTGGATTCTCAAACTGCCCCGGAATGAATGCACTTCCGCCGGATGCCTCTATTTCTTCCGCCAGCTCTTCGGCGCGAGCGATGGCTCCGCTCATTCCCTTTGATCCATCTGTAAGCGCTATTTCAGCGCCGTATGCCTTCAGAATATTGCGCCTCTCCACGCTCATTGTTTCAGGCATGGTAAGTATAACCTTGTATCCCTTTGCTGCTGCGATGGATGCGAGCCCGATTCCCGTATTCCCGGATGTCGGTTCGATTATGGTGCTTCCCTTCTTCAATGCACCGCGAGCCTCCGCATCCTCAATCATTGCCTTTGCGATTCTGTCCTTGACGCTTCCTGCAGGATTTAAATATTCAAGCTTAACGAGAATCCTCGATCCCAAATTGTATTTCTTTTCAAGGTTCGTAACCTCCAGCAGAGGCGTGCCTCCTATTAGCTCGCCTACACTCTTATATATTTTGCTCATCTTATATCACACCCTTCCTCTATTTCCGACAGATTGTCGTATCGGTGCATGCAGCACCGATAACTATCACTATTTACAGCAGCTCGCTTAGCTTCTTTTTATAAAAGAAATCATATACCTTCTTGTCAAATTCTTTCCACATGGGCAAGGTCTTGCATATAGATGCTCTGGGGCATGCTTTTGCACCCTCTTCAAGACAGGCAACGGGGGCCAGGGACCCTTCCATTAACTCTAAGATTTCTCCCACTCTGTATTCCTTTGGTTTTCTGGCAAGGGAGTATCCTCCGCCCTTGCCGCTTATACCTTTGACGAGACCTCCCTTGACCAGGTCCTTGATAATAATCTCTAAATACTTCTTGGATATTTCTTGCCTTTCCGCGACATCTTTAAGCGGGATATTCCCTTCTCCATGATGTTGGGCCAAGTCTATCATGACCCTTAATGCGTATCTCCCTCTTGTGGAAAACATTGATTCCCTCCTGTCAAGCCATGCTCATCGGTAAATAACATTGTCCGCATACATTATATTACCTATTATACCTCAGGGTAAATATGTAAAACAATACACTTGACTGTATTTGGATGCGCTGTGGCAAAATTATATTTTACCTATTGACATAGTAGGTGGATAGTTATATAATCTCACCATTTAATAAAAAGGAGATTGTAAAAATGAGTAATTACAAATTTGAAACATTGCAGCTGCATGTCGGTCAAGAGCAGGCTGATCCAACTACTGATTCCAGTGCTGTCCCAATTTATCAAACGATAGGGTATACATTTCATAGTGCCCAGCACGCTGCAGCAAGGTTCGGCCTCGCCGACCCGGGAAACATTTACACCCGCCTAACCAATCCGACTCAAGATGTATTGGAAAAGAGAATCGCAGCGCTTGAAGGCGGAGTCGCAGCCCTCGCATTAGCCTCCGGCCAGGCTGCAATTGCATATTCTCTCCAGGCTCTCGCTCAAAAAGGCGACCACCTTGTAGCCCAAAAAACAATTTATGGCGGAAGCTATAATCTGCTTTCAAACACTCTCCCAAATTCTGGAGTAGATGCAAGTTTGGTGGACATACATAATCATGGCGAAGTGGAGTCGGCCATCCAAGCAAATACTAAGGCTATTTTTATTGAGACTCTAGGAAACCCTAACAGCGATATTCCGGATATCGACGCAATTGCAGAGATTGCCCACAATCACAATATCCCTCTTGTTGTAGACAATACATTTGGAACCCCATACCTAATAAGGCCCATCGAGCACGGAGCGGATGTCGTTATTCACTCGGCAACAAAATTTCTCGGTGGTCACGGCACCACTCTCGGGGGAATAATTGTTGATTCCGGAAACTTTGATTGGAAATCAAACGAGGACAAATATCCTCAAATTGCAAAAGCAAATCCCAGTTATCACGGAATATCCTTTGCTGATGCAGTCGGACCTGCTGCCTATGTAACATATATTAGAGCGATACTTCTTAGAGATACTGGAGCCGCTATTTCTCCGTTTAATGCCTTCCTTCTTTTGCAGGGCATCGAGACCTTGTCACTTAGAGTTGAGCGACATGTGGAAAACACTAAGAAAGTCATCGAATATCTATCCAATCACCCTTTGGTAGAAAGTATTAATCATCCTTCTCTTCCGGAGCATCCAAATCACGACCTTTACGAGAAGTACTTCCCCAACGGCGGCGGATCTATCTTCACCTTTAACATCAAAGGAGGCAAAGAGGAGGCGTGGAAGTTTATCGATGAGCTTAAGATTTTTGCTCTTATCGCAAATGTTGCCGATGCAAAGAGCTTAGTTATTCATCCGGCGTCAACAACCCACTCCCAGCTATCTCAAGAGGACCTTCTGGATATCGGCATCAAAGATAATACTATCCGCCTCTCTATCGGAACTGAGCACATAGATGATATCATCAATGATTTGGAGGCTGGGTTCAAGGCGGTTTGATCTCCCCGCTGTAAGCAATAGAGTAAAGAGACCGAGTAGTTCTTTAACCTACTCGGTCTCGCGTGGCTCGTGCCTATTAAAACCTCTTTAGCGGCTTTGCCTGACTCTTCGCTATATGTGTTACTCGCCGTTCATTATACGGTAAATCAGATTCATGTCGAGAGATTCTCGAATCGCTTTGGCGAGGATGTTGTATTGTTCTTCCTTGTGCGCAGCGACATCAACGATTCCAAGTTCGGAGAATTCTATTCCGCGGCGGTTGCAGAGGGCCTTTAAGATTTCGTCGCTTATTCCGGGCGCATCAAAGATTCCATGCACGTATGTGCCGTAGATGCTTTTGCCGCCCTCTGTCGACGAGCATATGGCTTCTGTGCCTATGTCGCTCATTTCGACGACTGCGCTCTTGTCGGTAACTCTACCCGGTTCGGAATCGCCGCGTCCCATATGGATTTCGTAGCCCTTGTATTCTATGCCGCTTAATTCTGCGAGTGCTCCGTCGAGTTTGGGAATGCGACCGCGCACCTGCTTTTGAACTTTTTCTTTTTCAAAAACTGTTCTTATCGGAAGTAGTCCCATGCCGTCTATTTCTTTAAGCTCTGCGGCCTCTGTTCCTTCGGGGTCGGAAATATGCTCGCCGAGCATCTGGAAGCCCCCGCATATTCCAAATACTATCGGAGTTATTTCTATTCGCGATACCGCCTGAAGAATTTTTGCTTCGAGTCCGCTTTCGCGAAGCCAAATAAAATCTGCTATTGTGCTCTTTGTTCCCGGAATGATTATCATATCGGGTTCGCCGATATCCGATGGTTTCATAACATATCTAAGCGAAACGTTTTCGTAATTTCCAAAAGGACTGAAGTCGGTGAAGTTAGAGAGGCGCGGGAGTTTAATAACTGCGATATCGATTAGCTTGTGTGCGTTTCTATCTTACCTCGTGCTTAAGCTGTCCTCGTCATCTATATCAACGTGAAGATAAGGAACGACGCCAACTACGGGAACTCCGCAGAGCGAATTGTAAGCATCCATAATGTCGGGGATGAGTTCTTTCTTGTGAGCGAAGTATTCTTTGGCGCTCATATTTCCGATTGCATGGCCGTTAACTATCACCTGGCTCCCGACGTCGGTCGTCGGTTTAAGACTCATGCTTAAATTCGCTCATATCATTAGCAACAACGCTTTCACAACCGCGATTATTATCGCAAGAAGAAGTCCGAGCGCGCACATAACATAGAGAAGCTTGCCTGCACGCGGAATATCATCCGTCTCTATCTCGCGAAGCGCATCCCCTATATACTCCGTGCTTAAGCTCGTTATAAACATTCATTGCGGCATCCCTAAGACCTTTGGTCGCTAGGATCTGCCAGCACATAATGCTCTCCACCACAAGTCTCAGCCAAAAGCTAATCCTGCCGCATATCAAAAGAATTCCTAGAGGAACGAGAGCGCTCATCAAAATTACAACCATCCAAATGATGGCACCGGAAATTCTCTCCCTTGCCGCACTATTCTTGGCATCGGTGGCACGGCCAGCGACGTCGTCATTTTTACAAGTAGAACCATTCCCACTGTAAAAGTTGCCGAGTTTGTTATACAAAAAACTGATCAGCTTACCAATGAATATGACCGGATGTGGAATTCTTTCGGGATCGCCAAGAACGAGATCAATTAAAAAGCCTATTGGTATTGCGAGCCAGTACCAATTCATTCTCTACCTCTTTTTGTCTTAGCTTATCTCATTATCTGATAGAGCATTGCGTTACAGATTGAAGCGGCGACGTTGCTTCCGCCTTTCATTCCGCGCGCAACGATATGAGGCATGGCGGAGCTTATTATGAGTTCTTTGCTCTCTGCCACATTTACAAAACCTACAGGAACCCCTACTACAAGCTTGGGGTAGAGCCTGCCTTCATCAAAGAGCACCCTTATTCTCATGAGTGCTGTCGGTGCGTTTCCAATTGCAAACATAATCGGAATTCCGCGATTGTATAAATCAATGGCGCGCTCCATCGCAACTATGGCGCGGGTTACGCCTCTTTCCTTGGCTTCGGCTACAACGTCCTTATCGGATATAAAGCAGTGAACGTCTCCTCCGAGTGCCGCGAGGGCTCTTTTGTTTATGCTCTCCTTTACGAGGTGCGTATCTGTAACGATATGACAGCCTTCTCTAAGCGCCTCCATGCCCTGCTCGACAGCATGTGCCGAAAACACGAGATTGTCCGCATAGTCAAAGTCCGCTGTCGTATGAATAACGCGCTTTATAACAACCTCGTTCTGAGGTTTGAATTTTCTATCGCCGAGCACCTCGTCTATGATTTCAAAGCTTCTCTTCTCGACGTCCTTCGGATTCATAATGTTTATCATACTATGCACTCCTTTACTCTATGTATTTTACCCCATAAAGTCGTACTATACCGTTACGTTTTTATAAATGCCGTCCTTGTCTCCATTGCACACTTGTAAATGCTGCCCCTTACGGCTTGATAAGTGTTGCGCATCCGCCGCCCGTCTCTCCCGGAAGAACCTCGAGGCTATAGTGAACGCCCTCGGTAAAGCCATCCTCTGCCAGCATATTCTTGATTGTAAGAAATGCAAGGTCCGGCGTGTTGTTCTCTTTGCTTAGGTGCGCCAGTGCTACTTTCGGAGGATTGGTGTTGCTTCTGCTTCCCAGAACCTCCGCGAGGCAACCTGCCGCCGCTCCGTTTGATAAGTGTCCATGCTCGCTTAAGATTCTCTTCTTCAGGTGGAACGGATACGATCCGAACATGAGGACGTTCTCCTCATGATTGGACTCAATCACGATTATGTCCGCCTCCCTTAGCGCCTCGAGCGCGCTTCCCGTGACAATGCCCGTGTCCGTCATAATCGCGACGCTCTTTCCGCCGTTCCTAAATGCATAGCCGAGAGGTTCCGCAGCGTCATGCGAAACATCAAAGGGCGTAACCTCGATATCTCCTATCGTGAATATCTCTCCTGATGTTACGCTCACTGTGCCGTCCGACTTTAGTGATGGCACGTATTTTTCTATAATTGCAGCGAGCGTTCCCTGCGAAGCATAAGTAAGAGCCTCTGTTTTTTTGATGAGCGTTCTAAGACTCTTTATGTGATCGCCGTGTTCGTGGGTAATCAAAATGCCGGAAATGTCTTCCGTGGTTAATCCCATGCCGGCGAGCCCCTGCTCGATATTTCTAAATGCGATTCCGGCATCTATTATAAGAGCGGTTCGATCCGTCCCAACCAGATAGCTGTTACCGGAACTCCCGCTCGCAAATGAACAAAAATACAAACTCATCTAAACTCTGAAATCAATCCCTGTGGCGCTTATCTCTTCCTTGACCTGTAAAGCGCCAATCTATCTGTCAAAACCCGTTTCGGTTTCCCTTCTTCCTCCGACGTCAAAGCTGCTCACATAATCGTTTCCTACATCAATATATTCCGCATTTCTTGCAGCCATCGATTCCTTGGATATTATATCCCTTTCTTCTCCGAATGCGGCAATTGTTCCTCCGAAAAAGATGCCTCTGTCTTCAAATGCGCTGTCGTAATTGCTCTTCGTTGGGCGCTGGCCAAAGGCTTTTCCGCGTCCCGTTTTTCCGTTCAAAACAGGCTTGACATTGCTCTTTCCGACCTGCCATGATTTTGGCGGTGCGGATGTTCCTGTGCCCTGACTCATAGTCTGCGTACGAGAAGAGACTCCCGTTCCGGGCGAGGATTTCGATCCTCTTGTCGGTGATAAGTTCTTATTGCCCACACCTTTATTCGAGCCATTTTTTGCGGCCTTTCCCAGTTTTACTATGTTGCTGATTATTATCATAGAAATTATTATCGGTACAATCGGCGGCATAGAGTCCATCTTTTCTCCTTTCGCGCTGCTTTGGCGCCTCGCTCACTTCACGCTTTCATACTGCATGTCGCATATCGTTTATTGCGAAGTCTCGCATAGCGCCTCTAATATATAATACAATATTTCCGCCTGCCGCGGTATACGAATTTGCGGTATACGGGGTTACAATATATGGACTTTAGGCGGCAATCTATGAATTTGCCAATAAAATGGCTTTGCTCTATAATCTAGGCATGAGTATTTTGAAGATTTATACGGACGGAGCTTGCTCCGGAAACCAAAACGAAGAGAATATCGGCGGCTGGGGCGCAATACTGGAGTTCGGAAAAACAAAGAAGGAGCTCCACGGAGGCGAGGCCAATACGACCAATAACCGTATGGAGCTCACTGCGGTAATCGAAGCATTCAAGGCATTAACTCGCAACGGCCTTGACGTGCATGTTTTTACAGATAGCTCGTACGTGGCAAATTGCTTCCGCGAGAAATGGTATGTGAAATGGGAGCAGAACGGTTGGAAGAAGTCGACCAAAGGCGCAGTTGAGAATCAAGAGCTCTGGCAGGAGCTTCTCGCTCTCGTCCGAAGACATAACGTAACATTCTACCGCGTCAAAGGACACGTCAACCTGAACTCTCCGAGCACTAACATAGATAAGCATTACGACAGTTTTGTCGAGATGAACGGAAAGTCGTTCACCATGGATGACTTCCGATACATAACAGAAATGAATAATCGTGCCGACGCCCTCGCAAACGAGGGAATAGACGAAATAAGAGAAGAACTAAACGAAGAGGCTCCGTTTTAGAAAGGGCGACTAGCCTCTTAGGCTCAGTCCGCCTCGCATTCTCAAAAACCAAAAAGCTGTGCACCACACAGCTTTTTTGATTGTCTCTTATTCCAAACCGCGATTAGTTTACGTCGTTTCTTGCAAGGATTTCCGCCGGAGTCTTTCGGAGTGTGTTGAATACCGGAAGGAGACCCGCGAGCAAATTGAAGATGAGCACCAGGAGGAAGCTCCCTAGGAAGATCCATATATTCATCTTATATCCTCCGGTCACGCTCGAGACTGCTTTTAGTATATATGCCATCACTGCCATTCCCGGAAGTGCGGTTATGAGCGTGATTGCGATAACCTCGCCGGAGAACATTTTATATACATCGCCCTTCTTAAGACCGACCGCGCGGAGCACGCCTACCTCCTTGATTCTGGAGAGGAAGGACGCGCGGAGAATCAAATAGATTTCTATGAGCGATATCAAAATGATGATTGCTCCCATGATTTCTATCGTGACGACGGTTGATCTCATACTCGCTATATAACTTTCTTTGCTCGACTTATATATATCAACGACCTCGTAGCTTCCGTCGTCGAGAGCATCGAGCGCCCATTCTTTGTCCTTTGGGCAAATCGTAATCGAGCTATATGAATCGAGACGGTGTTCCAAGACGGTTTTGTCGTTTGCGTAGAATCCCATGCCGTTTCTCTCGTCGTGATAGAAGCCCGTTACGGTAAGCATGTTTCCGTTAAGCGAATCCACGGCTTCTCCGATTTCCGCGTCGTATATCCAGAAGTCCGAAATTATGACTTCGTAGTCGTTCACGGGGAGCTCACCCTCGATGAGATATTTTTCCGGATCGTTTTCGAGCGCCGTATATGGTGCGATTTCACCTTCTCCTGTCGATAGGGGAGCCACCATCATATTACCGACAAACATACCCATATCGTATATGCATAGAGGTACCAAAAACTCTCTATCCACGTAGACTACGGGCTGCACCGTGTCGCTAATTCCGACGATTGTAAAATCGGGAACATACATGGAGTGTTTAAGCGTTCCTCCAATCAGTTCGTCCATCGACTTCATGCCAAGCTCTCTCGGAACGCCAGCCTTCAAGAAATAATTCTCCGCGAGCATTTTTTCTATTACAATCTCGTTCGGTGTCTCAGGCATGCGTCCAAGTATCAAGGTCTCTTCCTTTAACTGGTCTTTGTCCGTAACCACACCGTATATTGTTACACTGTTAAACGATGCCTGCTCATACTTATCCATCGGGAATGCAAATGCGACCATCCCTGATCCCGGAAGCGCATAGTCGACCGAAGGGTCGCTCGCGTACCTCTCATAATTCATCGGATTTACGTATCCAACCCTTGCCTCGAGGTATTCCCTATTGCTTTCTATGAACATATCGTCGGTCAAAGTTCTTATCCCGATGATGTTGCTTATTGCATAGATAACAAAGACCGACGCAAGGACAAATCCGAGAAGGAGAATCTTCTTGAGCCGCGAATATCCGGCAACCTTAGCAAAGCCCGCCTTGATAGTAGTCCATGGACTGAAGATTGTTCTGTATTTAGGCTTATCCGGAACTCCGACTTGGTTCGACAGATTGTTATAGGTCGCGTCCGTTCCGCGATATACGTCTTCGTATTTGAATTCGTATTTATCCATTATCTCTCTGGACATTCCTTCGTAGTGCTCGTCCAGCATCTCTACGTTTTCCTGTCCTATAGCGAGACGCCCGCCCGTGTCTATATAGATGTTTCCGTTTCTTACAGCGATTTTGATATGCGGAATTTCCGAAGCGTTTTCAGCATAGAGTTGGATTGTCGGCGCACTGCTATCTACCAATCCTGTCGACGTTTCGCCCGTAGCACCGCCCGTTGCGTTTGATGCCTGCGCATTCACTGCCGTGAGAGTCTCGCTATACTTCATGTCCTTAAGATAGATGCGTGAGTCGATTCTGTAGTCGAGGCTCCCTTCGTGCTCGTTTTCTCTATCGTCAACAATCTTACCGTCAACTATTTCTATAATTCTGTCCGCATAGAACTCCGCAATCCGTCTTTCGTGCGTAACCAAAATCACGAGTTTCTCTCTGGAGATTGCTTTGATGATATTCATGATTTCAATCGTATTGCTGCTGTCCAGATTTCCCGTCGGTTCGTCCGCGATTACAATTCTTGGATTCTTTACGATAGCTCTCGCAATTCCGACTCTCTGACGTTCACCGCCCGAGAGCATCTTGACCGGACGGTTTCTGTAACGAGCAATTCCGAGCCTATCCAGAATATACATTACGCGTTCTTCGATTGCGGCTTTGCCTGTGAAGCCTGTCATCCTGAGAGCAAGCGCAACGTTTGCATATACGGTTGCATCCTCTATAAGATTGTAGTTTTGGAAGATGTATCCGACATTTGCATTTCGGATTTCGTCCCTCGCCGCGCTCGACCTTCTGGTGATTCTTTCGCCATCGAGCATTATATTTCCGCTGTCGACATTATCTAAGGCTCCTATTGCATTAAGAAGCGTCGTCTTGCCGCAACCGGAATTTCCGAGGAAGGTAACAAGGCCTTTGTCCGCGAGGGTTATGCTGGTATCGTCGATTGCGCGGATTTCGTTTCCTTTGTTCCTGTTGAAGTATTTCTTTACGTGTTCCAGTTTAATCACGGCCTACACCTCCTCTCTATATGCGTTCATGGCGGTCTTTCTGAACATCTGACTCGAGTACCTGTATGCCAGAAGAAGTGTCATTGCGAGTACTATTATGTAGAGCACGACATAGTCGATTGGGTTTATATACCGTATAAGCCTAACTGCATAGGCCGGCAATATGTTTGATCCCCATATTGTTATCTTGATCATTACGGCAAGGCAGATAAAAAATGTGATATGGAAAACCACGAGAAGCTCGGAAAGTAATGTCCCAGAGCAGGCCTTCTTGCTTCCTCCGAGCATTCTCACCGTGGAATAATATACATTCTGCGACTTCATGATGAGCTTTGTTATGAAATAGATGACAAAGAACAAAACCGCGAGCAGGAATATCAGAACGATAATCCTGAGTGCGCTCGTCAGCACCTTCTCCAACTGATTGCCTCTTTCCGCAGTTTGATTTAGGTAGAGCGTCTTATATCCAAGCTCTTCGATTTCGGCCCTAGTCTCCGCCTGGTATAGAGTGCTCTCCAAAATCGCGCTTACCTGCTTTACGGGAGGCGCTTCGTAGAGCGACCACAAGTCATCCGGATGTATGTGAACTCTGTTGTCTTCGTTTTGGGTTGTTGCGATTGTGAATTCTTTGGTTCTGTCAAAGGAACTTTTTCTTACGCGAATTGACATCTTGCTTACAGCGTTTCCTCCGGAGAGCCCTATAGATACTGTTCCCTCGCTCTCTGATGCCATGTTATAAATAAAATCGGGGACCACGACTGTGCCTCGTGCAACCGTTTCGTCTGCTATAAACCAAATGTCGTCATAATACGATGTCCCGACAGAAAGAACTCTGTCTCCGGCTTTGGCCTCTATCAAAGAACCGTACTGCATGCACAGCCTTTCCATTGCGGAAAGCCCTTCTTCTGTCATAAGGAGGTTGGCTTCCCAATATACACCGTTTATATCAGGATCCTCGTAGAAATATGCGATGCCCACAATATCTACTGGCGCGTTCATTCCGTCCGCCGGAAACATTACGTTGTACGGCTCAAGGTAACCGGTTTCATCCAGTATTCCATCCGCCTTGTTTTCCGCAAACCAACTCGTTTTGCAAAGCATCAGGACCGCTTCATTCTTAGTCTCGGGGAGTCTTCCCGCCACAAGCTCGCCTTCGGACAGAGTATCCATTCCCCTTATTACTACGCTTAGCCAATAATCTACTTCCTTATATTCGTATTCCTCATCGTAGTAATCGTAATTCATATAGTTGGAGAGCGAATCGTCGTCACTCATGGAGAATCCGCTGTCCATCAGTATGTCATGGGTCACCACGTAAGAAATGTTTTCGAGATCCTCGATTTCTTTGATGTCGGCATCCGAGAACTCTCTCCAGTCGGGCTTGGTGACAACCACTCTGTTAGGCGATACGTTTTCAAATACCCATCCCCAGACGTTGTTGTTTAAGCCGTCCCTCATTCCGATGTATGCGGAGTAGCTTGCAAAAACTCCTGCCGTTAAGACTAGGAAAACAAATAGAAGAAGAAGGAACTTGGCGGGGAGGCTGAATGCGTTTCTTGCGCCGAGCCTTAAGGTATTCTTCTTGGTGAGCGCATCGTGCACCGCCTCTCTAATGTGTGGTGCGGCGGCGGCCTGCGCGGTAGCCTTCGTGGCGGCCTGCGCTGCGGCTTGCTCGATACGCGCAGAGTCAATGTTTGAATCATTTGCCTGTGTGGCAGCTGCGCCGAGACCGGCTATGCGCTTGTCCTCTGCGATGCGCCCGTCGTGCATGCTGATCTTGCGTGTTACGTATGGCTCCACCTGCTCGTAGTTATGCGTAACTATGATGATGAGTTTTTCTTTTGATATGCTCGCGAGAAGTTTGATGATATCCGCGGCCGATGCCACGTCGAGATTACCCGTCGGTTCGTCCGCTACGATTATCGGTGTCTCCTTGGCGAGAGCACGGGCAATTGCGACGCGCTGCTTTTGGCCGCCGGAGAGTTTGCTCGCTTTGGTATTTCTGTATGCCGTGAGGCCTACGCGATCGATAATCAAATCGACGCGAGAAGGAATCTCCGCATCGTCATAGCCCGAGAGCAGAAGAACCATCTCCACGTTTTGATATACGGTGTAGTGATTAATAAGGTTGAATGTTTGAAAAATGTTTCCTATGTAGCGCTTACGATATTCCTCCAGGTCGCTCGCTCCGTATCCGCTCGTCGGCTGACCGAAGATATACATCTCTCCCTCTTCATAAGAGTCGAGTCCTGAGATGACGTTTAGGAGCGTTGATTTACCGCTTCCGGATTCACCGGTAATGGCTACGAATTCACCCATCTCAAAATTAAGGCTCACCTGCGAAAAGCCCGCGGTGACGACGCCGTTTTGAGAATAGAATTTTGATACCCTGTCCAGTTTTAGCATTTTAATCACCTCATTCCCCGTGGGAAATCTGTCCATCGCCTGTAATATCTATCTTCTCGCCTCCGACGGCAGTTGGAGTTAGAACGTTGAATAGAAGGAAGTCCTTGTTTCTTGCCAGGATCTCTCTTATCTCATTATAGGCTTGCCCCTTGAATTTGCTCTGGGATGCACTCACGCCGAGAACATCGATTCCCATTTTTCCCGCGTTGTAGATTGCTCGGTATTCGTGATAGCGCTGAGTCACCACGACCGCGCGTCTAATCGAAAAAATGGTGTCAGCTCTTATCATCGACTCGCTCGTGGAGAATCCCGCATGGTCGCAAAAGACGTCCTCCAGTGGAACCCCCTCCTCCAAAGTATATGTAAGCATGGCATGAATCTCGTTATATTCTTCCTGCCCATTATCGCCGGTCAAAAGAATTTTAGGAGCGACACCTTGATTATAAAGAGCGATTCCTGCGTCGAGTCTATCCCTCAGCATATCCGAGGGCGTGCCGTCCTCCTTCACCGCGCAACCGAGCACGATAATGCACTCTGGGTCAAGCGCCTTAATCTCTTTCATCGCCTCCCCGGGAATAACCCCTTCAGTGTCCGTGATGTCAAAAACAATCCTATCCTTCGTCTCCTCCTGCACATAGCTGTTAATTACAACCGCGTAAAGACCAATCGCCACGATAGTCCCAACAAAAGCGAGCGCTATATATACGAGTTTTTTATTTGTTTCTTTTTTCATTTTCTTGTTACTCATCGTGGCGATAGATTATTGTTCTTCTCTATTAATTGCTCCATGTTTTTATTCGCCGGTTTCGGCGGAGCTATTGCTGTGGTTGTACTTTCTGAAAAGCTGCCGCAATTGTCGAGCATCAATTGCCAGCGATAAAGAGTAGCAACCACAGCAATAGCGCTGCCGAAACTGGCGAAATATCTAAATGCGTGTTAATATTACTGTATGAAGCGAATATCAATAACCGTTCCAACCTCATACGACATCATCATAGACTCCGGCGCACTTTCGAGAGTCGGCGGGTTCCTTAAGGAGCTTTATTCGCCGCGCAAGGTTTGCATTATCGCAGATAGCAACGCAGGAAGTCTGTACTCGGAAACCGTAATCACGTCCCTTAGAGATTCCGGCTTTACGCCTTCGCGGGTTCTCTTTCCTGCGGGTGAACACTCCAAGAATCTTACTACGTGTGCGAATGTCTTGGAAGCTTTGGCCTCCGAGAATCTCTCCAGAAGCGATGTTGTGCTTTCGCTTGGCGGGGGCGTTACAACTGACATTGCGGGCTTTGTTGCCGGAACATATATGCGAGGAATCGACCTCGTCCACGTTCCGACTACTCTGCTTTCCGCTATGGATGCAACCATCGGCGGAAAGGCCGGCGTCAATCTTCTTCAGGGTAAGAACCTCGCCGGACTGTTTTGGCCGCCGCGCATGGTCATCTGCGATCCCGACACCTTCAAAAATCTGCGTGAGCCTCAGATTCAGGATGCTCTCGCCGAAGGAATAAAGAATGCTGTCATATCCGATGCGAGCATGATTCCTAAAATCCAGGCGGGCGATTTTGAATATATGCTTGAGCGAAGCCTCTCCATCAAGAAGTCTCTCGTCGAAGTCGATTCAAACGACAAAGGCCTCCGTCAGCTTCTTAACTTTGGTCACACCATCGGCCACTGTATAGAGAAGGCCTCATCCTACAGCGTATCGCACGGTCAGGCCGTTTCCATCGGCATGGTTGCAGAATCAAAGGCCGCATTTGCCATGGGGTATACCAATAATGACATCAGCGGTGAACTCACAAAGATTCTTGAGGGCCTCGGACTTCCGACTACTCTTAGATACAGCGCAGAGGAGTTATATACTTTCGCGCTTATCGACAAAAAGATTTCCGACGGAATGATTGCGCTTACAATTCCGGAAAGTATCGGCAAATGCACTCTCAAAAAAGTTACGCTCGCTGAGCTCTCTGAATTCTTTAATCGCGCTTGCGACTAAAATAATCTGCGATAGAGCAGAAGTCCTGAAGGCTCAGGGTTTCTGCTCTTCTTTTGTTGTCTATTTTTACAGCATCTAAGCATGCTGCGATTTCTTCTTTTGGAAGACCGGATGTCGAAAGCGAATTCAATATCGTCTTTCTTCTCTGGCTGAATCCGGCCTTGACCATTCTGAAGAAAAGATCTTCGTCGATCGGTTTTACGGCGGGTTTTTCTCTAAGTGTTAATTTGAGAACCTGTGAATCTACCTTTGGTGCGGGGAAGAAGCTTTCCTTTGGAACTTCCGCGACGGTCTCCGTTATTGTTCTATACTGAACCGCAACAGTAAGGGCTCCGTATTCTTTTCCGCCCGGCTCCGCGAGAATTCTCTCCGCGACTTCCTTTTGCATCATGACGATTATGCTCTCCGCATTTACCTTGCTCTCAAGAAGCTTCATTAGGATCGGCGTGGTTATATAGTATGGAAGGTTTCCGATTATCTTGACGTTTGTAAGTTTGCCTCCCCGTTCCGCTGACCGAGTGCTACCAAAAGCTTCGGTAGCCGCGTGCTCTACGGGCGTGCTTCCGAGTTCCCCTTCGATCAAATTGTTTAGATCGATTTTCAAAACGTCTTCGTTTATTATTTCCACATTGGTATGTCCCGCAAGCGTAAAATCCAAAACGGGAAGAAGGTCTTTGTCTAGTTCTATGGCGATGACTTTTCCTGCATGCTTGGCTGCCTCGTCCGTAAGCACGCCAAAGCCCGGACCAACTTCTATTACGAGGTCGCTCTCCGAGATTTCCGCCCCCTCTATGATTGCTCGTATTACGTCGGGGTCCGTAAGAAAGTTTTGCCCAAGACTCTTGCTGTTCTTGAAGCCGAATTTCTGTTTTATCGCTTTTATTACTTGTGGTGAATAGAGATCCATATTTATATTTTTTTAACCGCTTCCTCAAAACTTTTTCTCTCTATGCCAAGAGTGTTGAGTTTATATAACAATCCTTTTGCGTTGGAATATCCGATTCCGAGGATGTCGCCGATTTTCTCGCGACGCTCCTTTGCGCCCTCGCCACCGGAGAGTCCGGCTTCGTCTAGGTCTTTCATTGAAAATGTTTCAAACAAAGTATCGTTTTCATGACTTGGCGAATCACTTGTCGAATGACTTGGTGAATCGCCCGCCGCGCTAAGGTCAACTTTTGTTTTAATGCTCGCCTTAGCCTTTTCGAGCGCCTCTCTTATATCTTCGGGCGAAGCATTTTCTATTCCGATGTCCGGCCGCGCCTTTCGTATATTTTTTTCGCCCGCATCCTCCTGCGCGTATTCATTTGGTGCAATGCGTTTTTTCTCGCTTGCTTTTTCCTTTGTTAGAAAGGCTTGCTTGGCATCGGGATAGGAGGCGAGTATTTTTCTTCTTATCTCTTCCCCGGCATGGTCGGGATCGGTGAAGACTATTATTCCATACGTCTTATATGCGCAATCTATTTTGTCCCAGGTGTTTTTGGAAATACCAAAGCCGTGCGTCTCTATTGTAACTGCACGCACGGCTCTCTTGATCGCTGCCGTATCATCACGTCCTTCTACGACGATTACTTCTTCTATCTTGGGAAGGTTGTCAGCCATCGGATCCTTCATCCCCTTCGCCCTCCGATGAACCATCTTCTGAACCTGCCGAACCTTCTTCGCCATCAAAGCTCTCTTCTGAAGCAGATTCTTCCGAGTTCTCTTCGGAAACCGCTTCTTCTTGGCTCTCTTCGTATTCAGCCTCGGACTCTCCTCTTTCCTCTTCGTAATGCTCTTCCGAATTTCCTTCCGAATTTTCTTCTGAATTCTCTCCCTCGGAAGGCTCCTCTTCGTTCGAATTGCTATATGGCTGACTCGGAAGTTCTATGTCGGTATCTTTGCTCTCGTCTTTTGGTTGTTCGCTTCCATTAAGAATATACAAAATCTCGCCCGGCTTAATCATGTGCAGAAGTTTTCTCGCTTGCTCTTCGATATAGTCGAGGTCGTTTACATTCTCAAGCTCCGCAGTTAGCTCGTCGCGCTTGTCCGCAAGCTCGCGTTGTTGTTTTTCAAGTTCGCGTTTCTCGATGCTGAGTCCTATTATATTCCTCACCACCACCGCGATTCCGATAAGAAGGCCTACCACAACAATCGTCATGGCGATGCGGCCCGCGCTCATGTTTCGCTTGTTTCTCGTTCGGCTTGCCATATCTCTGCCTCCATCCTTCTTTGCTCTCTGCAAACAGGACAGGGTCCCCCCATCTCCGCAATTCCCGTATCACTGCACTCCTGGCAGGCATACTTTGGATCTGTATAATCCATGTCGTAATCATGCTCTGCCAGATAGAATGCTCTGTCTTCGTTTAGCTGCTCGAGCTCGGCGGCTAGTCTCCCTCCCTCTTCCGTGTCGCCGACTGAATACGCTCTTGCCAGCTTGGATCCGATGACCTTCATCTTTTCGTCGATTTCTTTGATCTTCGGAATCTCGCTGTATATTTTGTTTCTTCTTTCCTCTGCTTCTCTGTCCGCCTTCTCCCTGAGATAGCTGTAGTAGTCCTTGAGGACGGCGTTTGAAACAGGTTTCTTGTCGTTTACGTCTCTGTTGTCCTGCGTCGCGTCCTTCTTCCAATTCTTAAGGACGCCGTTTACGTAGAGGAAGGGATTGTTTATCCCCGCACTCTTGCTGCACGCCTCGAGAACTTTGTCCATGTTAAATCCAAGTTCGTCAAACCAGACATCCATGATTCTTTTCTCTTCTTCGGATGCCTCCTTGGAATAACCGAGTGCGCGCATAACTCTCTTGTATCTCGAAAACTTTTGGTCAAACTCTTCGAGATAGTCGTCTATCTTGTCTGCGGTGTTAAGCCCCTGCGAGGTCCAACCTTCGATGAGCGATCCCATATAGCGGAAACTCATCTTGTTCTTTGCTGTGCAATAGTCAACCGCCTTTAGGATTACTTCCGGCGTTGCCTTGTAGTCCTCAATCCAGTTTATTATCGCTTGAAGGTCTGTCGTTGAAAGAGTTCTGCCGAGCTTCTTTTCAATCTGTTCCATAAGTGAATTTATGTCTTCGTTTCCAAAGACGGGTTTCACCTTGATTTCCGGATCTGTATCGATGAGCACGGGTTCGTCCGCATCTCCTCCGTAGAGCATTTCCTTTAGGTTTACAAATTCAACAGCAAAGTCGAGGCGTCCGTCACCACCGAGGTAGTGTTTCTTGATTGCGCCCCATTCTTCCCAGTAGTTCCATGCCTCGAGAATTCTATCTTTGCTTATGCCGAGCTGCCTTGCCATCTCGACGTCGGAGATGCTTCTTTCCGTCTCGGCATAGAGGCGCGCCAAAAGATAGACTTTAACAAAGTCTCCATCCGCCTCCGGCATATATTCGTTTATAAAAATGTTTTCAACGGTCAGATCCGCCATATTGAGATCCGACACTTTTGGTTTTATATAGTTCATGCGTCCTTCTGTTTAATGATTCTATTTTTTCGCGGGCCATGTCGTTTGGCGCGAAAGTTTAAAGCCCGATACTAATATGCAAGTTCGTTAAATCTTGTATAGCGCTCGACCCATGCGAGTTCGATCTTTCCGGTCTGTCCGTTACGATGCTTTGCGATGATGACTTCGCAGATTCCCGGAATTGGGCTTTCTTCTTTGTTGTAATAATCGTCCCTATAGAGGAACATTACGATATCTGCGTCCTGCTCGATTGAGCCGGATTCGCGGAGATCTGCCATCCTCGGTCTATGGTCGTCCGCTCTTAAGTCCGGTCCTCGGTTAAGCTGCGAAAGAACTATTACCGGGCACTCCATTTCTTTTGCGAGAAGCTTTAGGCTTCTCGAGAATTTGCTTATCTCCTGCTGACGGTTTTCGACTTTGCTTCCGGAATCCATGAGCTGCAGATAATCGATGACTACGAGGTCGAGGCCGTACTCCGACTTCATGCGGCGGCATTTGTTCTTCATATCCAGTATGCTGATGTTCGGCGTGTCGTCGATTGTAATGTTCATATTGCTCAGGCGATTTGTTGCGTCTCCTATTGCAGACCAATCGTCCGACGTTAGAGTTTTTCCTTCGAGGATTCTCTCCATATCGACGTTTGCTTCCATAGAAATAAACCTGTTTCCGATTTCTTCCTTGGACATTTCCAGGCTGAAGACGAGTACCGACGCCTTACCCTTCTTGGCCGCGTTAAGTGCGATGTTTAATGCGAACGCGCTCTTACCCATCGCAGGTCTTGCCGCAACTATGATGAGGTTGGACTTCTGAAGTCCGCGCGTGATTTTATCCAGCTTTGAGAAGCCTGTCGGAACGCCGGTTAGTGTTCCTTCGCTTCTTGCAGCCTTGTCGATTATGTCGAGAGACTCTCGCATTACATCTTTTAGGTGGGTATAGTCTCTTCCCTGACGCTTCTGCGCGATCTCAAAAATCCTCTGCTCGGCTCTGTCGAGAATTGCAGTTGAATCTTCTCCTTCTCCATAACCTCGGTCTCTAATCTCGTTCGCCGCAGAAATCAAGGCCCTGAGATCCGCCTTGCTCGCAACTATCTTGGCATAGCCTGCAGCATTGAGAGACGACGGTGTATTGTCCGGGAGCCAAGCTATATACGCGCGCCCGCCTGCGAGTTCTAAGCTTCCTCTCTTCTTTAGTTCTTCGCTCACGGTAATAATGTCGACCTTCACATTGTTCTGGAAAAGGTCGAGCATCGCGGTATATATTTCTTTGTGCGCAGCATCGTAAAAGTCTTCAGGCCTTACAATTTCGATTGCATCGGAAAGCGCATCCTTGTTCAAGAGCGCTGCCCCGAGCACCGCCTGTTCCGCTTCTTTGCTGTGCGGTGGAATTCTTTCTGGCATATTTTCTCCTATTTAATGTTTTCGTTCATTTTTGTTTCCGGTTTTTTGCTTTCGGTTTCTCGTTTGTTGGTTTATTACTTACTCTTCCACGACGAAAACTTTTAGTTCGCCTTTTATTTCTTGATAAAGCTTGAGCGTCGCCGTATATGTCCCAAGACTTTTTATCGGTGCGTCGAGCTCTATTTTCTTCTTGTCTATCTCAAGACCTAGCTGCTCCTTGGCTGCATCGGAAATATCCTTGGATGTGATTGCACCGAAAAGTCTTCCGCCGTCTCCCGCTTTTGCTTTGATGGTTACCGACTTTTCTTTTAGGGTTTCGACGAGCTCCTGCGCCGCGGCCTTGTCATCTGCCGCTTTCTGGGCTATGCGTTCCTTCTGTTTCTCTGCCGCACGGATGTTTCCTTCGGTCGCTTCTACCGCGAGCCCCTTTGGAAGAAGCATATTGCGCGCATAACCGTCGCTAACTTTTACTATATCTCCGGCTTTACCGGTTCCTTTTACATCTTGTTTCAGTAGTACTAACATTGTTCTCTCTCTTTATTGTTCCTTGTTTGCGTCCTGTTGTTCTGTTGTTAGGCTATTCTCTTCCCATTTCTTCTGCTTCTCTTAGTATTTTTTCGAGGACTTCCTCAGGAGACTCCTCTACCTGTGCACCCGCTACGGTGAGGTGTCCGCCTCCTCCGAATTTCTCAAGAAGAAGCTGTACGTTCATATCGCCTAAAGATCTTGCGCTTACGCAGGTTATTCCTTTGTGGTTAATGCCCGCGACGATGCTCGCTTTGATTCCTTTGATATTCAGTAGTCCGTCCGCAACCTGCGCATTGATTACCTGAACATCCGCACCGCCGCCTTCGGTTATTGCGGTTGCAATTCCTCCCTCGTGAATCTTGGCATTTGCAAGCGCAGCGGCTCTTGCGTGGAACGACTCCTTATCCATCTGAAAGTATTTCTTGATTTCCGCCGTGTCCGCGCCCGAGCGCCTTAGCCATGCCGCAGCCTCAAATGTTCTTGCTCCCGTCTTGACGGCGAAGCGATTTGTATCAATTGTCATGCCCGCAAGAAGCGCTTCAGCCTCAAGCCTTACAAGCGTCTTTCTGTTGAGAACGTATTGGAGCATCTCGGTTACGAGCTCCGACGTCGATGATGCGTATGTCTCTATGTAAGCGAGCGTCGGATTTTCGATGCTGTCCTCAACTCTCCTGTGGTGGTCTATTACAACGATCTGGTCCGTCATTTCGAGAAGGTCCGGCGCCTCGATATAGCTCGGTCTATGCGTGTCGAGAACGACTATCAACGTGTCCTTTTCTATCATGCTTCTGGCCTGCTCGGTCCCTATGATATTGTAGTTCTCCGCCGCGCGAACCTGCTCTTGGAAGGCTCTTATGTTCTCCGGAATCTCGTCAATGACTATGAATGCCTCCGTTCCGCATGTCAAACAAATCCTGTAGATTCCCATGGCGGAGCCGAATGCATCCATATCCGCATGCTGATGCCCCATGATGAAAACCCTGTTGGATTGTTCGATTAGTTTTTTTATCGCGTGTCCGACGATTCGGGATTTTCCCTTATTGCTCTTCTCAACGGATTGCGTCTTTCCGCCGTAGTATTGAATCCTGTTTTGGTTCTTGATTACCGCTTGGTCTCCGCCGCGTCCCAATGCAAGGTCCAAGGCCGCTGCAGCAAATTCCGCAGTCTCCGAAATATCTTTTCCTTCCGCGCCAATGCCGATGCTTAATGAGAGCGGAAAATCTATTCCCGTTTCGATAGCTCTAACTTCATCGAGAATCTGGAATTTTCCGAGGGCGAGTTCATCGAGTTTGCTCTTCTGGAAGTGGATTACGTACTGAGTTTCTTTGATTTTGTCGATTGCTCCGCCGATTTCAGAAGACCATCTTCTGATTGTTTTGTTAAGCTCCGTCGAAACGGTCATTCCCGTCTCCGAAGAAACGGCATTGGTAAACTGGTCGTAGTTATCGACGTTAATTCTGCATACGCATATTTGCTCGCGGTCGTAGCGATTCTTGATTTCCTCGTACGAAGTCACGTCGTAGAAGAAAACAAGAATGTTTCCGTTTTCCAAAGCCTCCGCAGTCAGAGAAAATTTACGGCTGTTTCTTTCTAGGATTAACTCTTCCGAAGGTTCTTCCTGAGCTGAAGTTTTGTCTCTTTCCTTGGCCTGGTCGTTTTCTTGGCCGTTTGCCGGTCCGTCCTCGTCCACATTTGCTTCGGCGAGAGCTCTTAGCGTTTTAAGTTTTACACCGGAAAGAGCAAAGAAATCCTGTTCCTCCACGTCGCCGAAGGGAAATACCTTTTCTATATGATGGTTGGCACTCTCAATCTTACCTTCTTCGTTGACTATACAGGCAGGGATTGGGATGTTTGGAGCCACAATAGTCAGTTCTTTTATCTCGGTTGTTTGATCCATAGTTTTTCTCTTTTCCCAAATTTAATGTACCAAACATTATACCATAGAGCAAAGTGCTCTTGGATAGTTTTTGTTGGGAATTTAAGGAAAACGAGCGGTTTGGCCGCTCGTTTTTTCTTATTTTTTGCTTGGTTTCGCTTGTCTTTAAGGATAATGGCTTCTTTATTTGTTCTTGTAATTTTTCGTTTTTTGTGAGGCCGTTCTTATCTAATCGTCTTGATGAGGTCGATTAGCCTGTTTAGTTCTTCCACGCTGTAGTATTCGATTGCTATTGCGCCCTTCTTTCCGTTGGTAACGATGCTTACCTTGGTTCCAAGGATGTCCTTTAGGTCCTGTTCAACCGCAAGGATGTCTCTGCTCTTCTCCATTCTGCGGCCGCGGTGTGCTTTGTTTCCCGGTTTCTCGCCTTGCGCAATTCTTTCAACCTCTCTTACGGAGAGACCTTCTCCTATAATGCGCCTTAGGACTGCGCTCTGGCGGTCTTTGTTCTGGATTGAAAGGAGCGCTCTCGCGTGTCCCGAGGTGATTTCTCCTGCGGCGAGGCTGTCCAGAGCTTCCTTTGGAAGTGTCAGGAGTCTCAGCGCATTAGTGATGTAAGGCCTTGATTTTCCAAGGCTTTTTGACACTTGCTCCTGTGTCAGCCCATATGTCCTTATCATCTGATTGATACCTTCGGCTTCCTCGACAGGGTTTAAATCCTCGCGCTGCATATTTTCGATAATCGCAACCAGCATATTCTCCTGGTCTGTGAGTTTCTTTACAATTGCCGGAACCTTCTTGAGCCCAGCCTCCCTCGCTGCACGCCAACGTCTCTCGCCCGCAACGAGTTCGTAGCCCGATTTTTCTCTCCGTAAGAGAAGGGGCTGGATTATACCATGCTCCTTGATTGAATCCGCAAGCTCAGATATCTTCTCGGCATCAAAGTTCTTACGAGGCTGGTTCTCGTTAGGCTTGATGTCGTTGATGTCGACGAGGATTACAGCACTCTCAAAGTCCTCCGGGCTTTCGTTCTTGGGGGTTGGTTCTTTTTTGTCTTTGGTTTCAGGTTTGGCTATTGCGCTTGTATCGCTCTTCTTTTTGGGATTATTTTCCATTTCATTAGTTGAGAAGTCTTCGAACAATGCGCTAAGTCCCCTTCCGAGTCCTTTTTTCTGTTTCGCGGCCATTACTTACCCTCTCTTTCCAGGAACTCGTCGGCAAATTCGAGGTATGCCTCAGCCCCTTTTGACTTGGGATCATACTGTGTTATCGCCATTCCGTAGCTCGGCGCTTCGGCAAGTCTTATATTCCTTGGGATCACCGTGGAGTAAACCTTTTCTCCGAAATACTTCTTGACCTCCTCTACAACCTGCATAGACAGATTGGTTCTTCCATCAAACATCGTCAGGATAACCCCTTCTATCTCAAGCCCTGTGTTAAGGCCCTTCTTTACAAGCTCAATCGTATTCATAAGCTGGCTCACGCCTTCGAGCGCATAGAACTCACACTGAAGCGGAATAAGTACACTCTCAACAGCCGTAAGCGAATTAATAGTAAGAAGTCCAAGCGACGGCGGGCAGTCTATGAATATATAATCATAGCTGTCCCTTACCTTATCGATAGCTTTTCTGAGGCGCTTTTCTCTTCCCTCTATCTGGACGAGCTCAATCTCCGCACCTGCCAAATCCACGCTCGCCGGAATTATATCCAGCCCCTTGATTGCAGTTGGAAGTATGGCCGTCCTCGTGTCAAAGTTGTCGTCTATCAGAAGATCGTAGACCGTATAGTCCAAGGTTCTCTTCTGGATTCCTATGCCGCTCGTCGTATTTCCCTGCGGATCAATGTCAAGAATAAGAACCTTCTTCCCCTTGAGCGCCAGGCATGCGCCGAGGTTGATATTGGTGGTTGTCTTTCCAACACCACCTTTTTGATTGAATATAGCTATTGCTTTTCCCATATTTCCTCCCTTTTATATAGGTTAAACATATGATTAATATAGAACTGAACGTTGCTCTAATTATACATTAAAACTTATTTCTTGCCTATATGTTTCACGTGAAACTTTGATGAAAGTTTCAGGCAAATGTTTCACGTGAAACTTTGATGAAAGTTTCAGGCAAATGTTTCACGTGAAACAAAAAGCGCGATATGTTTCGCGCTAAATGTTTTTCTATAAGGGTTCCTTCCTGGGGGTTCCCGCTTTTCTGGGATATTTGGGCGGCGTCTTCTTGACTTTCTCTATTATTACAAGGACGTGGTCTCCTGCGCCTTTCTTTGTTCTTGAGGGCCTTCCGCCAAGAACTTTGATTGCTCGCTCTGCCGCGGTTATTTCTTCGTCGAGCTTTTCACCCTCGGTTTTGTATGCTATCATGGCTCCGCCAACTTTTACGAAGGGGAGGGCGTACTCCGCAAGAACCTTCATTTCCGCAACAGCCCTGGACACGACGAGATCAAAAGTCTCTCTGTATTCCTCCTTATGCGCCAAATCTTCTGCTCTTCCGTGCAGGGTTTCTATATTGCTTATCTCCAGCGCCATCGTAAGTTTGTCAATTATCTTGAGGCGCTTCGCGATGGAATCCGCGAGAATAAATTCTTTTTCCGGTCTCATTATGGCGAGGGGAACACCCGGAAACCCGCCACCCGTTCCTAGATCCATAATACGCTCTGCATCTTGAAATTCAGCGACCTTGAGCGCCGCAAGTGAATCGATATAATGCTTTTCAACAAACTCCGCAGGCTCTATGATGGCGGTCAAATTTATTTTTTCATTCCACTCCAAAATGCCCTCCATATAGGCCGCCAGCTTGTCTGTCTCGGCATTGTAGGAATCGATGCTCGCCGCCTTCAGGCCGCGGATTACATAATCAAGGCTCGTTAATTCCACTTCTTTTGATTTAGCATCTTGCGGTCCGGCTTTCCTTGATTTTATTTCTCTTGATTTCACAGTTATATTTTTATCTTCGCTCATTTCTTCCTTCTCTCTTTTTCAAGATATACGAGTAGGACGTTGATGTCGGCAGGGGAAACACCGGATATTCTTGATGCTCGTCCAAGAGATTCCGGTCTCTGCGCATCGAGCTTCTGTGCTGCCTCTATCCTTAATCCCTTCATGTTCAGATAGTCAAGATCCGCAGGTAGGCGTCTATCCTCTAGTTTTTTGAATCGCTCAACCTGGTCGCGCTGCTTATCTATATACCCGCTGTATTTGATTTCGACCGCAATCTGCGCTGTTGCATGGTGCGATAGGGTAGGGCGAGCCTTGTCGATTGCGGCAAGGTTTTCGTAGCTTACCTCAGGCCTTTTGAGGAGCTCCGTAAGCGAGATGCTTCCTGCAACTTCAGCGCTTCCCACGCTTGCAAGGAAGGGGTTTGCAACCGCCGGCTTAACCATAGTTTCCTCGAGCCTCTTTCTCTCACGCTCAACCTCTTCACGCTTTTTTAGGAATAGTTGATATCGTTCTTCTGATGCAAGACCAATCTTATATGCTTTTTCCGTCAGACGGCCGTCCGCGTTGTCCTGACGGAGAAGAAGTCTGTATTCCGCTCTTGATGTCATGATTCTATAGGGTTCATTTGTACCCTTTGTGACCAAATCGTCGATTAGAACGCCAATATAAGCCTCGTTTCTCCCAAGGACCAGCGGCTCTTTACCATTTATTAACATATTTGCATTGATTCCCGCTATTATTCCCTGGGCTGCAGCTTCTTCATAACCGGAGCTACCGTTAAACTGTCCGGCGCAGAAAAGCCCCTTGATGATTTTGCTCTCAAGGCTCGGCTTTAGCGAAAGAGGGTCTACGCAATCATACTCTATAGCATACGCAGGCTTTGTAATTTCAATATTTTCAAGTCCCTCAATGCTATGGTAAAACTCATGCTGCACGTCTTCCGGCAGGCTCGAGCTCATGCCCTGGATATACATTTCATCGCTCGAAAGGCCTTCGGGTTCAATAAAAAGCTGATGCCTCTCTTTGTCCGAAAAACGGTTCACCTTATCCTCTATGGAAGGGCAATACCTTGGACCGATCCCCTCAATCTGTCCGCCAAAGAGCGCTGATCTATGGAAATTTTGCTTTATAATCTCGTGCGTCTTGTGATTCGTATATGTGAGCCAGCAGGAAATCTGCTCGCGCTCGAGTTTTTCATTCATAAAAGAGAAGGGGACTATATTGCTATCGCCTTTCTGCTCCTGCATCTTGTCATAATCAAAGCTTCTTGCAAGAGCCCTCGCAGGGGTTCCTGTCTTGAACCTTCGGAGCGGAAGTCCGTATTTTTCAAGGTTTTCGGCGAGCGGCTTGGCCGGAGCCATTCCGCCGGGACCGCTTTCCTTTACGTTTTCTCCAATAAATATCTTTCCTCGGAGGAACGTCCCTGTCGCTATTACTACAGCCTTTGCAGAATAGGTCGATGCGCTTGTAACCACGCCTCTTACGAATGATTCGCCTTCGCGACCCTTCTTTTCTTCATCTAGCAAAAGATCTATCGCCTCTTCTTCATGAAGGGTCAGGTTTGGCTGATTTTCAATGGTTTTTAGCATTTCCTGGTGGTACCACTCTTTATCTGCCTGCGCGCGAAGAGAGTGCACCGCCGGACCCTTTGCCGTATTAAGCATGCGGCTCTGAATGAAGGTTTTGTCTATATTTACACCCATTTCACCGCCAAGCGCATCGATCTCTCTAACGAGGTGGCCTTTTCCTGTGCCGCCTATTGCGGGGTTGCATGGCATCATCGCAACAGAATCGATGTCGGTAACCAGCATGAGCGTCTTAGATCCAAGGCGCGCGGAAGCTAGGGCTGCCTCGCATCCCGCATGGCCGCCACCTATTACGACAATATCAAATTCTTCGGTAATATTGTTTTTCATCTAATTATCCGATGGTCCCTCACCTATAATATATTGTTTTCAATGATTTTCGCCTCAAAAAAACAATATTTTTCAAGGCAAACGGTTTATTTTCCGAGGCAGAAGCGACTGAATACCTGGTCTATTACGTCTTCTCTGACCGAGTCGCCCGTAATAAATCCGAGGTTTTCGTATGCAGAAGAAATGTCTATTTCTATTAATTCGAGCGGCGATCTGTTCCTTGCCGCTTTTATTGCGTCTTCTATTGACTTATCCGCAGCCTGAAGCATCGCCTGGTGTCTTACGTTTGTTACGATGCTTCCGCTCTTTGATGCCTTTAGACTACTTTTGGTGTCGTCCGCAGCTTCCGAATAGCCCGAAGCATTGAAAATTGCATCTTCTACTGCCTTGATGCCAGATTCGTCCTTTAGGGAAATCACCATATAGGGAAGGGGTTTTGAGAAATCTCTCATATCGCCCTCCGTAAGAGAGAGTCCCTTATCTTCTTTGTTGAAGACGACTATTGCGGGGAGGCCGTCCGGGAGAATAGACTTAAGATCGATATCTTCTTTGCTTATTCCTTCTGATCCGTCTATCAAAAGAAGGGCAAGGTCCGCATCATCGAGAGACGATCTGCTCCTCTCAATTCCAATCTTTTCAACGGGGTCTTCGGTCTCTCTGATTCCCGCAGTGTCCGTAAGTCTAACGGGAATTCCACTTATATTCGCAAACTCCTCGATGGTATCCCTTGTAGTTCCGGGAATTTCCGTAACTATCGCACGTGATTCCCTTAGGATTGCATTCATCAAAGAGGATTTTCCCACATTCGGGCGACCGACTATTACAACCGAGAATCCGTCTCGCAGGATTTTTCCTGATTTGCTGCTCTCAAGAAGTGCTTTTATCTCTTCCGAAACCGAACCAAGCCTCTCGACGAGCTTGTTATATGTAAGCTCCTCTATGTCCTCGTCCGGATAGTCGATGTTCACGGCGACGTCCACAAGGATATCCGTAAGAGCGCTTCTAATCCCTGAAATTTCAAAGGAAAACTTGCCTTCGAGCTGCGCGATTGCGGCATCGAGCGAAGCCTCCGTCTTGGAATTAATAACGTCTATAACGGCTTCCGCCTGCGATAAATCCAATCTACCATTCAAGAATGCCCTCTTTGTGAACTCTCCGGGCTCGGCCATGCGAGCGCCTTCTCTCAAGACAAGCGACAAAGTTTTGGATAGGGGAATTCGACCCCCGTGGCAGTTTATTTCTGCAACATCTTCTCTGGTATATGTCGCAGGGGCGGGCATAAAACAAGCCATGACCTCGTCTATGGTTTCGCCGCTCTCCGGATCAACTATAAATCCGTAAGTTAGTTCGCGCGGCTTAATATCTAAATTCGCCGCAACAAAAACCTTCCCGAGAATCTCCTTTGATTCCGGTCCGCTGATTCTTATTATTCCTATTCCGCCTTCTCCTGCGGGGGTTGCTATTGCAGCAATCGTTTCTTCTTTCATAACCACCATAATACTACAAAGCCTTCATAGACGTAAAGTCTGAAAGCTGTTCGGGGAAAAGCCTTCCACTCTTCACTCCCACTCTCAAGACGTGTAATTACTAACTCAATTAAATTGGACCTTTGGAGGGTTGCATCTAAGGTCCCAAGCTTCCAAGCATTCTCTTTACTAAACAAGTTTAGCCAAGAGACTCTTGTCGCTTGCGACCAGCTGCCAACCTCACAAAGGTCCTTCTTTAATTTTCGTGTAATTAATACGTCTTTCGAGAAGTCCGTTCAGAGGAAATCCTTTTCCCCGCGCTTTCAAGACTACTTTACGTCTATAACGACTCTTCTCACGGGATCCTGCCCTTCGCTTCTCGTAACCACGCGTCCGTCCTTCTGAAGTGTTGCGTGAATTACTTTTCTTTCATAAGGATTCATCGGCTCGAGCTTAAAGCTTCTTCCGGAGCGTGCGACTTTGTCTGCCATGCGCATTGCGAGCTTCTCTAATGTCTTCTCTCTCTTTGCTCTATAGTTCTCGGCATCGACGACAACGCGAGTATATTCTCCGCCGTTCTTGTTGACTACGAGGCTTGTGAGATACTGAATTGCATCGAGGGTTGCTCCGCGCTTACCGATAATAGTTCCGGAATCCTTTCCGTCGATGAACATGTAGACGTCTTTTCCGTCGGTCTTTCCAACTGTTGAAACTTCAACTCCCATTGCCTTGATTACGTCCTGGAGGAAGGTGAGTCCTTCGTTTTCTCCAAGGTCCTTGAGGCTCTCGATATCGACTGCCGGCGTCACGTGTTCTACTTCTTCGAACTCAGCTTTAAAAATATCTTCATCCGAAATGCCGCTTCTGCTAGCTCCTCCGTCAAAGGATTTACCCGCGCCGCCTCCCGTAAATCCAGAGTCTGTAGCCGCTGAGGGATTGCCGCTCTTTTCTGTTCTCTCAGCCTTCCCGGCCTCCTTTTCGCTATTTGAATTTGATTTATTGGCTGCGCTTCTCTGCGCATTCTTTTTGTTTCCGCGAGATCCGGACGACTTACGCGTCTTTGTGCCTGCTAATTTGCTCTTCTTTTCTTCCGGCTCTTCGTCCGGTACCTTCTTTGATACTCTTACGAATGCAAGCTTTCTTCCGAGGCCTGTTCCGAGAAATCCCTTGGTGGGTTCGTCCAGAACTTCAACCTCAACATCATCAATACCGACTCCCATCTCCTCCAGCGCAAGCTGAACGGCGGTATCCACGTCGGTTCCGTATTTTTCTGTTGAATTCATTATTTTCCTCCAAACGGCGAGGCCGTAAGTCTGCTATTTCTTCTTTTTCTTGGTCGATTTCCCCGATTCGAGTTCTTCTCTTATCTTCTTAAATCTCAGGTTGAAGAAAATCAGGATAATCTGACCGATTGTCCAGTACATTGCAAGCGCTGCGGGATAGGAGTGGGCGAGCCACATGAGCATAATCGGCATGAGGTATTTCATCATATTCATGCCCTTGTTTCCCTGTGCGTTTGCCTGCATTGACTCTGCGGATCCGGACATATTCATCGCAAAGAATGTAGCGATACCCGTGAGAATCGGGAGAACCCAAGGATCCGGCTGGCTAAGGTCTTTGATCCAAAGGAATGATTCGTGTATTGCAAATACCATCTTCTCATCCGTATAGTAGCTGAGCGGATTTCTGAGAAGTATAAATAGACCGGAAATTACGACAAGCTGAATGAGCATCGGGAGGCATCCGCCTGCGGGGTTATATCCCGTCTCTGCATAGAGCTCCTGAGTCTTCTGGTTTATCGTCTCTCGGTCTCCGGCGTATTTTTTCTGTATTTCCTGCTGCTTCTTGCTTATTTCTGCCATTCCGGCTGTTGAAGTGATGGTTTTCTTGTGCACCGGATAGAGTGCAAGCCTGACTACAACCGAAAAGATAAGTATTGCGAGCCAATACTTTCCGAGCAATTGATATAGCAATTGCAATATCATTCCAAATGGCTTGGCCAAAATGCTAAACATTAATTGTTTCCTTTACCATGTTCCGCTATTTTAGAGGATCGTAGCCGCCGGGGTTTCCGGGATGACACCTCAAAATGCGTTTAATTCCCAAATAACTGCCCTTGATGACACCGTACTTTTCGAGAGCCTGAATAAAGTAGGTGGAGCAGGTCGGATAGAACCGACAATTTGCAGGAAAGAGGGGAGAGATTGCTTTCTGATAGAATTTGATCAAAAGAATCATTATCCCGCCGAAGAATTTGCTTATGTATTTCATATCAGCTTCTCTTTTCTCAGCTTTTCTTTTCGATTGCGCCGGTCCTTATGAGCGCAGACCTGAGCGAAGCCTCAACGTCGCGCTCCTTTTTTCCAATTATCGTGCTCCTTGCGATTACTATAACGTCTAGATTTTCAACGTTTCTTAGGTTTTCCGGATCTCTCAAGATGTTTCTTAGGGCCTCCTTCATAAGCCTTCTGGCCCTGTTTCTCTCTACGCTGTTCCCCACCTTCTTACTGGCGAGGAACGCCTTTCTTCCGTAGTCTAGGCCGTTAGGTCTAACAAAGACCACAACGTATTTATCTCCCGCAGACTTTCCCTTCTTGTAGAGAACATCAAAATCCGCCTTCTTGCGGAGCACATTTTTTCTAAGCATGCTTAAGCTGACAGTCTCTTTCTGCCTTTAGCTCTTCTTCTCTTGAGAACGTTTCTGCCGTTCTTGGTCTTCATTCTCTTTCTGAAGCCGTGCTCTTTCATTCTCTGCCTATTCTTTGGCTGAAATGTGCGTTTCACGTCGTTACCTCCTCTGTTTTAAAATCTATATAGGCACTATCTAAGTTTCAATAGTGCGCACCGAATAATTTTATCTTAACATTATTATATTGTCAATGATTGTTTTCACAGAAAGCCCTAAAAATGAACGATTTTCGGCTTTTGAGCGGCTTTTTCAATAAGACCTTTGCGTTCGGCATTAAAGAATTTTTCAGGTAAAAATTACCTCTCTGGAAGGGTGTTTTACCCTAAAATCTTACTGCTTGTGGTAGGAATCTTAAGCACCCACAATATGTGGATAAAGTTATCCACAGGCTGTGGATAACTCACACTAAAACTCTAATTTCAACTAAAAATTACTTCTTGCTTTAGGATAAGTTTTTGGGTAGAATAGTCCTCACTACACCAAAGGAGCGTTTAATCAATGGATAAAACTGAACTTTGGGGTCTGGTATTGGAGAATATGGCCGAAAAAGTGACTTCAACTACCATGAAGTCATTCATAAAACCGGCATCAATAAGGGAAATTAACGATAATCCACCTATCGTTTATATAGAAACACCTAAAGAAATGATAACAAACGTCATAAAAAGGCGTTATATTGATCTTCTTTCGGAGAGTTTTGAGTCTGTAACGGGGCAAAAGTACAAAATTATAGTAAAAAACGCCTCAGAATACAGAGAAAAACCTAAAATTATCGAAGATAATCCTGATTTTGTCCCACCTTTAGTTATTCCAAACTTCATTAAGGAGCGGATTTTTGATCCTGCTCTCACATTTGATAATTTTGTTGTTGGCTCATGCAACGAATATGCTGAGGCTGTTTGTCGTGCAATTTCGGAGCAGCCCTTTAATTTATACAATCCTTTATTCATCTACGGAGGATCCGGTTTAGGTAAAACTCATCTTCTAAACGCTGTTGGAATTCATCTTTTGGAAAATAACGACGACATAAGAATTCTCTATGTGACAGCAGAAACTTTCACAAATGATTTTATGAAAGCTATTAGTAATAAAAACACTGATGAGTTTAAACAGAAATATCGCGGCACCGATGTGCTTTTAGTAGACGATATTCAATTCTTAGAAGAAAAAGATAAGACGCAGGAAGAGTTCTTCCACACTTTTAATGCTTTATTAAATAATAATAAACAGATTATAGTAGCCGGCGACAGACCACCTAGTAATTTAACAACTCTCGACAAAAGATTGCAGTCGCGCTTCCTTATGAAAACCACCGCAGGACTAACTTTCCCGGATTACGAAACAAGAGTTGCCATACTTCAAAAAGAAGCGGAAAGGCTTAATATTTCACTTAATAAAGATACGACTGAAGTTATAAATTATATAGCAGAAAGAATAACCGATAATATTCGTTTATTAAAAGGTGCTTTTGAAACTGTAGTGTCTGCATCTATTTTATTAAGGAAAGACCTTAATCTATCTTTAGTAAAAAGCCATCTGAACGATATAATAATAGGAGGCGGCAATATTACACCACAAAAAATTAAAAATGTAGTCTGTGAATATTATAATATTTCACTCGATGAATTAGATTCAGAGACACGCAAAAGTAATATAGCGTTCCCTAGACAGGTAGCTATGTATTTATGTAGAACTATGACTAATTATTCATTACCGCGCATCGGTGGTATATTTGGAAATAAGCATTATTCGACAGTAAAACATGCCTGTGATAAGATAGATTCTGAAATAATGTCGGATTCTTCTCTTAACGAAGAGGTAAAAGAGCTTATTAATCGAATTAATAACTATTAATTAGTGTCTTTTATATAGTATAAGGTAATCTATAAAAGCTTTATAAAAGACTTATCATAAAACATCACTTATCAATTCTACACTTATCAATATTTGTTTTATGATAAAAAACGTTGAAAAATAGATATATAGAGAAGTTATCCACATATTTCACATCTCTATTAATACTATTACTAAATATATAATATATATAAATAAATTGCGCTTACGGAGGATTTTATGAATTTTACTTGTGAACAGGTTAGTTTAACTAAAGCTTTGAACACTGTTTCTAAAGCTGTAAGTTCAAGAACCACAATTCCTACCCTTAAGGGAATTTTAATGGATTTAAAAGAGAATACTCTTACACTTACCGCATCTGATATGGATTTAACTATAGAAACAACTATAGAAGTAGAAGGTGGTGAAAATGGATCTATCGTTATTCCGGCAAAACTCTTTAATGAAATAATAAGGAAAATGCCGCACGATAATATTAATATTTCCACCAACGGCTTAAATATAGACATTAACTGTTTAACTTCAAATTCTTCTCTTATAGGAAGCGACGCTGATGAATTTCCTTTTATGAAAAATCCTGAAGAAAATGCGAAAGAAATAATTCTTAACAGAAATATATTCAGTAATATGATTAAGAAAACCTCTTTTGCTGCAAGTATAGATCAAACAAAGGGCGCAATAACCGGTGTTCTCGTAGAAGTATTTAAAGATAAATTAAAAATGGTTGCTATAGACGGTTTTAGAATGGCTGTCACAAGTGAAGAAATATCGAGCGACAAAGAAGAAAATATAATAATATCTGCTCGAATTATGGATGAGATTAATAAAATAATAACCGA
>JAGAFN010000001.1 GCA_017612585.1 Bacillota bacterium
GCTTATTAATTCTTATCTAGAATTACTGTTTAAGAAATTGTCTTTTTGGGACCATACAATCTAACCATTTCTAGTCTTCTGCATAGTCATTTTTTCTTTGACTTTTTCTATACTATGAGGTTTTCTAGGTTCTAATTGCTGAACCTGATTTCTTCAGGACAGCCTACTTATATTATCAAAACAAAAACCCTTTGTCAACGGATTTTTTGCAAAAAAATCGGTAAAAAAACAATGTTTTTTACCGACCCAAAAGTCCACTGTTTTCAAGCCTTTTCGGCTTCGGTTTTCTGCTCTAAAGCAATCAACCGACGACTACAATATTTTGAAATCGAGGCCTCTTATACCACTAAATATATACCCTCATACGCATTCGCTTTTCCGACGCATCTTTTAGCTGCGTCAGAATGCATTCCGAAATACTCATTCCACTTTCGAGCGCAATAATGTCCTGACTCGAATATGTTCTCTTTACTATTTTGTACTCCGCACCTTTTCTGTCTATCAAAGCATCCCCCGAAAAACTGTGCTCACTTGTCATAAGCGGCACGCTTCCGTAGATTCCACTCCCCACATCAAAGTTCTCAAGGGAATCAGTTGCATACTCCGCGCCAAGTTTTTTCATTGCCTCCTCGGTCCAACGATTATATTTATTTATTCCGTAGTCTCCGTAAACTTTTATTCCCGCACCGAAAAACTTCTTAATCCAATTTATGTTTCCTATATAGATTCCGCTTCGCGCCGCTAACTTGCAAACCGCATCGAATTCATTTTCGATAATTTCGTTTTCTTTTCCTTTGGTTATGTTGCCTATGTATGGAATTATTTTTGCGTGAATAGAATTAGCTTTCTCCTTTGCTTCATTTTCTTTTTCGATAAGTTGCGCCGCAGGAAGAAGAGCAAAGAGTTCAACTCCTCTATCATGTAATTTCTTTACTCCCCTCGCCAACGATTTATCGTTAAGAAAGCTCTCAATGTCATAATAGAATAGTTCTGCGACTCCCTCACACGCAACATTTTCTCCTTCATTCACATTTATGTCGTTAGTGCTCTTCGCATTGTGTGCTGCAATCCAAAAATCATTACGTGCGTGCCCGCTCTCTCTAGGCACATTGTTTGCATTAAGCGCATCGCTCGCATCAAGTAGATTGCGCGCACTAAACATGACTTCTTTTCGCGCACAGTTGCAGAGTGCTTCTTCCATTCTCTTAACTGCTGTTCGCCTCATCTCGTTAATCTTTGATACGGGAACCTTATAAGGAATGTTCCCGCGAATCCTTACATTCGAAACCTCAAACGGTGTGCCGCCCATTTTGGAAAGCGACTCTCTGATTCTGGCTGCCGCGGAATCATCATCCGCCCGATTGAACGGACCATCAGAAACTTCAACGGAAGCCCCCGACTCGTCTCGCAAAATACATTTTATATATCCTTCCTTGTCGGATATCACGTCACACGTAAGCTTATTTCTTCGCACAAACTTTCCTTCATGCCAATCTTTGTTTTTATATGATAGCCCCGCAGATGCAATCTGCTTTCCCGATACCATTCGGTAAATTGGATCGCCAACACTTATTTGACCTATCACGTCACCCATTCTAACCTTTGGATATTTCCCTTCGAGCAGCGTCACTGTTGAATGTGCATCACTTCCTATTTCGAGAACATCATTCTTCTCAATAGGAATATCCAGCAGCGCCTCTACAATGTATCTGTCGTTCTTTCCCTTTATCTTCTCGCACAAAGTAACTTTGCCCGCATATACACCTCTGTGCTTCGGTTTATCGCCCGACATGAAACCTATATCCGCGCCGTCAATATATGCCGTAGTGAATCCACGATTAAAAATCTGCGCAAGAGAAAACCTGTCCTCATCGGAAACTGAATATGTTCCATTATCGCGATACTCGTCGAGATATTTTCTGTATATGGAAGTTACAACAGAAACATATTCCGGAGACTTCATTCTTCCTTCTATCTTAATAGATGCCACTCCCGCGTCCGCAAGCTCACCTAGATAATCTATCAAATTCATGTCCGAGGGGCTTAGGTAATATCCCTTACCTTTTTTCTTACCTTCACTCTTTATTTCATACTCAAGCCTGCATGGCTGCGCACATGCTCCGCGGTTACCACTGCGCGCTCCTATTGATCTACTCATTTGACATTGCCCGGAATAACAAATGCAAATAGCGCCATGGCAGAATACTTCTACCTCAATATCCGCTTCTGCGCAGACCATTCTAATATCCTTAAGCGAAACCTCGCGTGCAAGAACCACTCTCTCGTATCCAAGGTCCTTTGCTGCTTCCGCGCCCGCCACATCATATATGCTGCCTTGCGTAGAAAGATGAATCGTCATCTCGGGGATATACTCTTTGACGAGATGTCCAATACCAAAGTCCTGAATTATAAGTGCATCAGCTCCGATTCCATATAGTTCCTTGCAGTACTCGAGAGCCTCTTCCATCTCTTCATCTCCTACGAGAGTGTTAACCGTCACATAGACCTTGACGTGACGCTTGTGAGCAAAGTCGATTGCCTCTTTCATTTCCTGCAAAGAAAAATTACCTGCGCCCATTCTGGCATTCAGGATCTTACCTCCGAGGTATATGGCGTCAGCCCCGGATTCAACCGCTGCAATAAATGCTTCCTTTGTTCCTGCCGGAGCAAGTAGTTCCGGGATTTTTCTTTTCTCTTTCTTTACAGCCATTCCTTTAACCGCTCGTTCATTTTGTACAAGTCATACAATGCGAAATGCCATGCTTGCGTCACGCATACAATCGCACAATCACTTCTTTGGCTTCTCGCCATAGAACTGGTAATAGCAGGTTTCGATTTTGCCATTATACAGTTTGCGTTTTTTGTCCGCTGGTTTCTTTCTTATTTTCCTCTCCGCATTCTTGTCTGCGGTAATCACAAATAGCGACCACTCCGGATGTTTCTTCAAATAATAATTATAAGCCTCGTAAATCGTCTTCATCTCTTCCTCTTCACCGATTCTCTTTCCGTACGGCGGATTGGAGATTGTGATGACGTTCTGCTCGGCATCAAGTTTCCTTAAGGCTTCCATATTGCCTGTAACAAACTCTATTGCGTCACCTACTCCTGCATTCTTAGCATTCGCCTTTGCAACAGAAATGGCAGCGGCATCGATGTCGCTCGCAACTATCTTTAGTTTCTGATCATTATCTATCGCATCGCGTGCCGCAGTCCTTTCCTCCTCCCAGACCTTCTTCGAGATTATACCCCACGATTCCGAGGCAAAGTTTCTAGTGAGACCCGGTGCAATATTTTTACCAATCATAGCACCTTCTATCGGTATCGTTCCCGAGCCGCAACATGGATCCGCGAGAATCCTGTCTTTCCTCCAAAAAGATAATTCTATCATCGCTGCCGCAAGAGTTTCTTTGATCGGCGCCTCCACAGACCTAAGCCTGTACCCCCTCTTGTGAAGTCCCGCCCCGCTCGTGTCAAGAGTAACCGTAACCCTATCCTTAAGCAGTGTAAGCTTAACTACGTATTCAGAACCCGTTTCCGAGAGCGATTTCATATTATATGCCTTGCATAGTCTTTCTACTATAGCTTTCTTGCCTATGCTCTGACACGCAGGGACGCTGTGTAGCGCACTCTTGACCGATGTTCCGGTGACAATAACGCGTCCGTCCTTTGGAACGATTTCCTCCCAAGCTATAGCTTTAACTCCCCGGAATAATTCCTCAAACGCCCCGGCATCAAACTCCGCGAGTTTAACCAAAACCCTGTCCGCCGACCTCAGCCAGAGATTGCTTCTGACAATCGCTCTCTCGTCTCCGGAATATGTAATCTTGCCATCTTCTGTTTTTATTATCTCATATCCGAGATTCTCTACTTCTCTTCTCACCACGGCCTCAAGCCCAAAGGTCGCAGTAGCGATAAGTTCAAAATTCATTTCAATACATCCTTCAATAATAATGGGGTGGCCATATATGACCAGCCCCATCAAAAATCACATTCTGTTATTTTACAGATAAGGTTCCCTAGCATTTAGTTTGTTGCTCTCCATCGCTTCTATTACGTCGAGCGCCTTACCCGTTCCGATTGCGACACACTGCTCAGGATTCTCAGCAACGCGAACCTCCATACCCGTATGCTGAGCAATAAGCTTGTCGAATCCGTAGAGATTTGCTCCTCCGCCCGTAAGCACGATTCCTGAGTTTGTAATATCCGCCGCAAGTTCAGGTGGCGTATTCTCTAGAACCTGATGTACTGCCTCACAGATTTGATAGAGCGGTTCCTCAAGGGCTTCCATTATTTCCTCCGAAGTAACCTCGACTACCTTAGGAAGTCCGTTAATCATATCACGTCCGCGGCACTCAGCCTTGATGCTCACCTCTCTCGGATATGCGGTGCCGAGCGTCTTCTTGAGATCCTCGCTCGTACGCTCACCGATATATAGCTTGTGATTGCGTCTCATATAGTTCACGATAGCTTCATCAAATTTATCCCCTGCCACCTTGATTGATACGCTCGTAACAATTCCTCCGAGCGCAATCACCGCAACGTCCGTAGTTCCACCACCTATATCTATAACCATTACTCCATCCGGTCTTGCAATATCGAGTCCGGCGCCTATTGCTGCGGCAACAGGCTCCTCTATTAGATATACGCTCTTTCCTCCAGCCTGCGTTGCGGATTCTCTTACGGCGCGCTTTTCAACATCGGTTACACCGCTCGGCACGCAGACCATTATTCTAGGCTTGAAGAATCTTCCGCCGCCGCCCGACTTATGGATGAAGTACTTAAGCATCTTTTCCGTAATGTCGTAATCGGATACAACACCGTCCCTCAGTGGCTTCACGGCCACGATATTCCCCGGTGTTCTTCCCAGCATCTGTCTGGCCTCTTCTCCGACAGCGAGAATCTCGTCGGTTTCTTTGTTCACGGCAACAACAGATGGTTCTTCGAGAACAATCCCTTTGCCCTTAATATATACAAGCACGTTTGCAGTGCCAAGATCTATTCCAATATCAGTTGCCATATTTACTCCTTTCCCCTTTTCGCACCCTTCATTATAGAATATGCGTCAATCTTTTGCAATGCGCCATTTATTCGCCCTTGTTGACTTTTTATCGTTACCATGTAAACTTATCATTGGAAGATAAAAAATGGAGGGTTTTATGAAAAAAGCAATAGTTATTCTTTTGTCCATTTGCATGTTTTTGGGACTTGCTTCATGCGGAGGTAATTCCGGCGACAGGATTCAGTCTCTTGTGCAAGGAAATATGGATGCAATTTATCTCGGAAATGCCAGCGATGAATATATCGATATCATCGGATCAACCGCGGAAACACAGCGACAGAATTACATCGAAGGACTAAACACCGAAGCCGAATTCTTCTGCTACTATTTTGGGATTATCGATTCGTCCTACGACGAGAGCTATGACGACATCAAGGACGAAACAAAGGACAAAATCGTCGCGATGTACAAACAGGTTTATGATAAATCCAAATACTCCACAAAGGAATCCGTAAAGCAGAGCGATGGCAGCTACACCGTCCAGGTAACCATAGAACCAATCGACATCATGGAACAGGCGATAGATAAACTCCTGAGCGGAACATATCAGCCGTATGAGGACTTCTGGACAAAGTACGAAGACATCAACACAGAGGCAATGAGCGACGAAGAGTTCAACGAGTTCTACGAGAAGTATACCGACGAATATGCAAATGTTATCATAGATTGCATACTCGGCCTGCTTCCGGAGCTCGGATACAAGGACGCAAAGACACTTTCCGTTCAGGTCCAGGCAGACTCTGACGATATCTATTCTATCAACGATGACGACTGGAATAAGATAGACGATTATATAATCTACTATCCGTGATAAACAAACTGGCATTAAGCTGCAACAAGCTTACCCATAATAATCGCGATGATAATTGATATAATAATTGATATAATAATTGATATAATAATCGATATAATAATTGATACAACAAAAAGGGATGTCTGCGACATCCCTTTTATGTTGAGCTTCATTGTGATTCTGGTTGCGCACTATCCCTTCAGTCCGCCGCGCGCCACACCGTTTACGATATAGCGTCTCGCAAAGAGGAAGAGAATTACCATCGGGAGTATAGATACTGTTGATGCCGCTAGCTGAAGTTTTGGGTCTGACCCCGCCTCTGACATGAATGAGAAGAGCCCGAGCGGCACGGTTCTGTTCTTGTCGGAGTTAATTACAAGCGTCGGCCAGAGGAATGAGTTCCAGCTTGCAATCGCATTCAGCATTATGATTGTAACGAGAGATGGCTTTGCTATCGGAACCATTACGCGCCAGAGATACTTCCAGTTGCTCGCTCCGTCTATTCTGGCGGAATAGTATAGCGAATCCGAAATCGTATCGAAGAACCCCTTTAGGATTATCGTATAGAATATGGATGCCATAAACGGAAGTATTAGTACCTTGAGCGAATCCACCCAGTGGAATTTTGTTACCGTCTGGTAGTTTGTGATTACAAGCATCTCAAACGGAACCATCATGAATGCCACGAGAAGCGAGAACACGAATGTCCTTCCCGGGAATCTTAAGCGCGAGAATCCAAACGCACCGAGTATCGTGACGATTCCGGTAACCACCGCGCACGTCACGGTTACTATCGTCGAATTGATGAAGTACAAGAGGAAGCTCGGCACTTCAAACGTATTTCCGAACCACGTCACCCTGCTCGTTCTCGCAAACGCATTTGCAAAGTTTTCAAAATTGAGCCAGTTTCCCGGAATCCATTTTGGCGGGAAGGAACTGTACTCGGCCGCCGTCTTAAATGACGACGAGAACATCCAATAAAACGGGAAGACCATGATGATTGCGCCGACTATCAGGAAGAAGTATATGAAAAACTTTTTGATATAATCACTTTTCATCTTGCCCCTCCCTTCTTAATACGATGACTTCTTCTGGATGAATCTCTGGATCATTGTGACGCAGAAGATTATCAGGAAGAGGATGATCGATGCCGCGGCGGCACGTCCGAGCTGTTGGTGTGAGTAGAACAACTCTTTGATGTAATAAACCATCGTATAGAGATTGTTACCAAGGACGCCGGCCTTGCCGCTCCAGAACGGAATGACCTCGTTATAAACCTTGAATGTCGAAATCATATTGATAAGCATCGTCAGGAAAATCGTCGGCATAAGTAGCGGAACAGTGATTCTAAAGAATACCTTCATTGAATTTGCACCGTCAACTCTGGCTGCCGTATAATACATCGGGTCTATATTCTGAAGTCCCGACAGCAGCAGGATAATCGTGAACGGGAGTATATTCCAAATACCGAATACGATTACCGCAACGATATTCCAAGGCGCTTTACCCGCCGTCGCGCCGAGCCAGTCGATCTTGTCTATTCCGATAAGACCAAGTACATAGTTTATTACACCGAATTCTTTGTTAAAGAGGTAGCGCCATGAAAGACCTACGGCGATGGAACTCGTAACCATCGGAAGGAAGTATGCCGTCTGGAAGATGGCTATCCCTTTGATCTTTTGATTCAAAAGATTTGCGATAATAATCGCAAGAACAGTTGCAATCGGAACTACGGTAAGCACGTATATAAACGTGTTTCCTATAGCACTTCGGAAAGCGCTGTTTCCTAAGACGTAGGTGAAGTTTCCAAAACCGACGCCTTTGTAGTTGCCGGAGAGACGATAGCCTTCTTTGAATGCCATGATTACTACATTCACAATCGGGTACACTGTAAACACGATGAGTCCGAGTGCAAACGGAATCAAATAGAGAAGCGGTTCAAGCGGCCTATTGAATATATATCTCGCTTCGCGTTCTTTCTTCATAAGCGCTCCCCCGTTTCCTCATCAAAGAGAAATACTCCCTTGGAACGGAGGTGGAAATTCGCCGCACTTCCCGGCTCATCTTCGTATTCGTTCGAGAGGTATACGCGGATTTCCTGATCGCCGAGATTGAGGAATGCGAGTTCCTCCTTACCCATTGTATAACGCGTGTTTATTATGGATGTGAAGTCATGGGTATCGTCTTTTGATATCGTCGCTGCTTCCGCACGTATTCCGAGGATGACTTTTCGTCCTTCCGGAAGATTCTGTGGGAAGTTTCTGTAACGAATCGTAACCGCACCGTCCTGCGTAACAAATGCTCCGTCCTTGATATAGCCATGCACGTTGTTAATCGGCGGATTTCCGAGGAAATTCGCAACAAATAAATTTGCCGGCTGGTCGTAGAGTTCCTGCGGTCCATCCTCCTGCTGAAGAACGCCGTCCTTCATAAGAACTATACGATCGCATATGCTCATAGCCTCTTCCTGGTCATGAGTAACAAATATAGTTGTAACTCCGGTCTTGACCTGAATCCTGCGTATCTCTTCACGCATTTCGAGACGCAGTCTTGCGTCCAAATTGGAAAGAGGTTCGTCCAAGAGCAGGAGTCTTGGGTTCTTAATCAAAGCTCGCGCTATCGCTACACGCTGCTGCTGTCCGCCGGAAAGTGCAGAAGGCTTTCTGTCAACCAACTGATCAACGTGAACGAGCGCGGCCATTTCTTTGGCTTTTTCATTTCGCTCCGCCTTTGGTACTTTTTGAATCTCCAAAGGGAATGCGATATTTTCCAGAACGGTCATATGCGGATAAAGAGCGTAGTTTTGGAATACGAGTCCAACTCCCCTGTCCTGAGGCGGCATATTGGTAACATCGTCTTCGTCAAAATAAATCTTTCCTTCGGTCACAGGAAGAATCCCCGACAGCATATTTAGCATCGTGGATTTACCGCAACCGGAAGGTCCTAGGAGGGCAACTAATTTACCGTCCTCAAACGTCATATTGAAATTATCTACTGCAGTGAAGTCACCAAAACGTTTGGTGAGATTTTCGATTTTTACACGCATAATGAAAACCCCTATGCAAGAATAATGGATAGATACAACATGGGGGACAGCTCTACTACCACCATGGACGCATGCTAAATACTGTGCCAATGGTGATAATAGAACCGTCCCCCTGTTACGGTTAAAGATTAAGTTTTACTGTGCTGCAAGTTCGTCTTCGATGTACTTAACAGCCTCTTCAAGTGCCTGGTTGATATCAGCACCACCTGCAACCTGGCTCATAAGAGTTCCAAGTGCAGTTCTTGCGAATGCCTGTGTGGTAACAGCCGGGAAAGCACCTGCATACTCCGGATGGAGATGTGTAAAACTCTCGTTGCTGGCTGCGAATGCCTTGTATGTATCCGTTGCCATTGTGTCCTCAAAGAGTGCCGGGTAGTTACAAGCTACGCACCAACCTGCGTTCATCTCAGCTTCTGCGAAGAAGTCTGTGAATGCGCCGGCAACCTTGGCTCTTGCTTCATCGTCATAGTTGAAGATGATGATTCCACGGTTCCAAGCCGGTGTCCATTCAACTGCTCCGCCCTGTGGAACTTTTCCCATTCCGAATTCGATGTTCAGATAAGGAACGCCTGCAGCGGATCCGATGTAGGAAACCAATGTCTCAGCATTGAAGTCCTCGGAGAAGTAGTTACCAACCTTAGCATTGGTGAAGTAACCTGCTGCGATATTGTCCTGATAATACTTCATCTGCTCAGCAACTTCAGGTGTGTTGAAGTAGATGTTTTCTGCGTCGAACATCTTGTTGCCTGTCTGCATGATAAGTGTTGCAGCGCCGTCAACCTCGGAGTCGAAAGCAAATCCGAACTTGTCCGGATAAGCTTCTTTGATCTTAGCACAGTTCTCAGCGAGCTCTGCCCATGTTTCAGGAGCCTTGAGGCCAAGTTCATCATAGATAGCCTTGTTGTAGAAGAAGATCGGACCGGATGAAACGATTGGAAGGATGTGGAGCTTACCATCAGCAAATGATGTGGCTTCAGCCTTTGTTCCGGCGTTCATCTTGGCAACTGTTTCCGGAGCCAGATACTTCTCCATATCGAGAAGCTTTCCGTCCTCAAGATACTTAGCTGCTTCAGAAGCATAGTGGATGATGATGTCAGGACCGTTACCTGCCATTACAGCCTGGTAAACCTTATCCGTGAAACCATCATAAGGCTGAGATTCAGCAACAACAGTCATACCCGGGTTTGCTTCGTTAAACGCAGCAACAGCCTTCTCAAGATACTCGAGCTGAGCATCTGTATAGGTATGCCAAATGGTTACTGTAGCTTCAGTTACAGGTTCTGCAGGTTCTTCTGTCTCTTCTGGTTCTTCTGTTTCTTCAGGCTCTTCAGCTGGCTTTGGATCTTCAGCAGGCTTCGGATCTTCCTTTTTACCGCATGCAGCCATTGAGAACACCAATGCAAGTACCAGTAAAATGCTTATAAGTTTTTTCATGAGTAATCCCTTTCCTAAAAATATAACTTATGCTTATTTCTCTACGATGAGAGCTGTACCCATTCCGCCGCCGATGCAGAGTGTAGCAAGACCCTTCTTGGCATCGTCTCTCTTGAGCATCTCGTAGATAAGCGTTACGAGGATACGGCATCCGGAAGCACCGATTGGGTGACCAAGAGCAATAGCTCCGCCGTTTACGTTCAGCTTTTCAGGATCAAATCCGAGGTCCTTGCCTACTGCGCAGGACTGAGCTGCAAATGCTTCGTTAGCTTCATAGAGGTCGAGGTCAGCAACTGTGAGACCTGCCTTCTCAAGAGCCTTCTGTGTTGCAGGGATAGGACCAACGCCCATGATCTTAGGATCAACACCTGCAGAAGCATAGCTTACAATCCTTACGAGTGGCTTGATGCCGAGTTCTTCAGCCTTTTCAGCTGACATAACTACTACAGCAGCACCGGAGTCATTGATACCGGAAGCGTTTCCTGCTGTAACAGTACCGCCATCCTTCTTGAATGCCGGTTTTAGCTTAGCAAGACCTTCTGCGGATGCATCGTGCTTGATGTATTCGTCTGTGTCAAAGATCTTTGGATCGCCCTTCTTCTGTGGGATTTCAACCGGAACGATTTCATCTTTGAACTTGCCTGCTGCCTGTGCAGCGGAAGCCTTCTGCTGTGAAGCAAGAGCGAAAGCGTCGAGTTCTTCTCTTGTGAGTCCCCACTGCTCAACGACGTTCTCAGCAGTGATACCCATGTGGTAATTGTTGAATGCGTCCCAAAGGCCGTCGTTAACCATTACGTCAACCATCTTTGTATCGCCCATTCTTGCTCCCCATCTAGCTGCCGGAACAACATATGGTGACAGTGACATATTCTCTGCACCACCTGCTACGATTATATCAGCGTCTCCGGCTTTGATGATCTGAGCAGCAAGTTCTACTGCTCTAAGTCCGCTTCCGCAAACCTTGTTGATGGTCATGCAAGGAACTTCCTGTGGAATTCCTGCATCGAGCATCATCTGTCTGGAAACATTCTGACCAAGGCCTGCCTGAAGTACGCACCCCATGATTACTTCATCAACCTGTTCAGGCTTAACGCCTGCTCTCTCTAATGCCCCTTTGATAGCTATTGCGCCGAGTGTTCTTGTCGGGATGTCCTTAAGGGATCCGCCATAGCTTCCGATAGCTGTTCTAGCTGCTCCAACTATTACTACTTCTCTCATATCTACCTCCTGTAGTTTAGCTGTAAGATATATTGATAAAATATAGAAACATATATTTTATACCTACCCTATATTATCTAAATTTTCATCTGTTTTGTCAAGAAAACGTAACTCTAGTTGCTTCCTATTTTTAGCAATTTCGTACATCGTCAGGGTGTTTCTCATTACTTATTTTGAGACCATTCTACACCTTTGGTCGTGCCATGTATTTTTCTTCCATAAACTCGGGCTTAAGCGCCTCCTTGGCCTGTCTTAGATTGGGAAGGCCCATATCTTCCTCCCTGTTCACGAGGGTTATCTCCTCAGGTAAAGTCAAGCAAAATTCCCTGCAGACAAGTTGATATAGACCCCTATATGCCCCATTGGCCTTTTCAAAATGCTCCACGGCCATTTTCTCGGAGAGGCGCTCTCCTATGGCGTAGGCCTCCAGATGTCCTTTGATGAATATCGCCACGGAGTAGACATCGGGATCGTCCAGATGGTCAAGCATCTCAACTATTGCATCATACTCGCCTTCAAGATCATCCACTTCGTCCGGATCCATCTCCTTATAATCCTTGATTCTGGCCGTAAGCTCAAGGATGTCGCTTTGCATTTCCTTTGTTAGCGGCTTTGATTCATACTCGTAAGTGCGAAGGAAAAAGTTAAGATGATTTTTCTTCTTGTGAAGTGCCCTACCCGAAAGCGTAATCAGTTTTTCTTTTACGTAAACATATTCATCGAGATCGCGTATGTGCTCAAACTCGAACTCGCCCGGAGTGGCTCTTTCTATTATCTCAACCATATGCCCCGGAACTGAACCTATAGCAAAGGGAACACCCGCCCTATCAAATTTAGTTTTGCAGATGTCTATGCACTTCTTAAGGCTATTCGATTCGTACTCGCCATTCTTGGTAAGCGGAATCGCCATTACGGCATCGCGTTCGCCCGCATCGCAACGACCCGCAGAGATACAGAGATAACCCTCTATTATCTCCCACGATAGGCAATACATAGTGCGCCAAACATAATTCGAAAGAAAAGTGAAGTTCGCTCCTCTGTAGTCATAGCCATTGAAATACTCATCCAGAAGTGCTCGCTCCTCACCGGATATATTGTCAAAATTCCTTGCAAAAATACTCATAAAGATAAATCCCAATCCGCCATCTTGGCCAGAAGTTCGTGGTCTGTATGATCCGGTTTCAGCGGTGTGATAGTCGCATAGCAGAGACTGCTTGCTCCAACATCTAGCGCCTCGCCCATGTGTGAATAATCCGGTATATGACCGTCAAGCTGATATGTGTTTCCTTCCTTATAAACAAATCCATCCAAGAAGAAATGCGGTCCAAGAGAGGCGTATCTTATGCCCTTTATTTCTTCCTTTGGTAAATCCGGAACGTTCACGTTCAGCATAACCATAGGTTCCATCCACATAACTATGGGGATAAGCTGAACAGCCAAGTCGCATGCCGCTTCAAAATGTGTGGGATTGTGATCTCCGAGAGACACCGCAACTCCCCTTTTATCCTGTAGAATAGCTTCCATCGCTGCTCCTACGGTTCCAGAGTAAAGCGTGTCCGTACCCAGGTTGTTACCGTGATTGATTCCAGAAAACACGATATCTATTTCATGACCCTCGAGCGCGCAGAGCTGAAGCCCAATTTTGGTGCAGTCGGCAGGTGTTCCGTGAACCCTCCATGCGAGCTCCGCCCCCTCAAACTCCGCAGGTTCAACCTCTATCGGCTCCATAAATGTTATACTCTGCGCCTTTCCGCTCTGCTGAACGGCAGGTGCGCTCACAAATATCTTGCCCTGCGTCCTAAGCGCGTCGGCCAAAGCCCTTATTCCCGCGGAATCTATTCCGTCATCGTTTACAATAAGAAAATTCATCTTCTGCCCTTCGTTTTTTCTGATATAACTTTTATAATTACTTAATTAACTTCGATATTACTTCCGTAGCTGCCTAATCAATCTTAGAGGCTTCTTAGTCACTCATAACTCATCACTTTGCCAATTGAGTCATTTATTACGAGAGCCGCCATGCTGTCAGCAGATGTGCGCGATTTGTTTATCAGAACCAGGTTCTTCCCTCTGAAATAATGTATGAGTCCTGCCGCAGGATATACCGTGAGCGACGTTCCGCCTATTATCAAAGTATCCGCCCCCGAAATCGCCGCAACCGCTTCTCGTATTACATTGTCGTCAAGCGCTTCCTGATATAGAACTACATCGGGTTTCACTCTTCCGCCGCAGCCACCCGCATCGCAATAAGGGACGCCGTCTCTGCAATTTTCTTCGTCAAGTATGTAATCGAGATCAAAGAATTTGCCGCATTTCTCACAGTAGTTCCTGAGCACGCTTCCATGAAGCTCGTGCACGACTTTACTGCCCGCCTTTTGATGCAGGCCGTCTATATTCTGAGTGATGACCGCAGTTAACTTTCCTTCTTGTTCGAGCCTCGCAAGCGCCTTATGCGCATCGTTCGGTTCCGCATTTTTGTAAATCAGATTCTCCTTGTAGTATTTAAAGAAAATCTCAGGCTTCCAAACATAGAATGTGTATGAGAGCATCTCCTCCGGCGAATACCCGTAATTCTGAACGGCATTATAGAGGCCGCTTTCGGAACGAAAATCCGGAATATTGCTCTCCGTGGAAACCCCTGCTCCACCAAAGAAAACCACGCTTTGGCTTTCATCGATTATCTTTTTGAGCTCAGGATGCATACGCCCTCCCTCTTCACTTGCTTGCCCCAAAGTGGTATTATCAAAGCATAAAACTAATAAATTATTTTATCATATTTGGCGATCATTGTTAAGGAGCAGACAGAGAATGAAGACTAAAAAAGAACAAAAAACCGCATTGGTACTTAGTGGGGGCGGCTCCAGAGGAGCCTACCAAGCAGGTGCCTGGAGGGCCTTAGAAGAACTAGGTATCAAATTCGACATGGTCGTCGGCGTTTCGGTCGGTGCCATCAACGGGGCCATGGTCGTTCAGAACGAGAGAGTGTTCTCGGAGGACCTTTGGAGGCGCATAGAGGCAGATCAGATTTTTGAAGTGGAAGCAGGCGCTCAACCAATCGATTACGCCGCAGAAGCGCTTAAGCAAGGCGGCGTGAGTTCCGCTCCTCTTCAGAAACTCGTAGATAAATACATTCTCGACGATGTCATTAGAGAGAGCCCGATTGACTTCGGACTTCTTACCGTAGAGATGCCCGCATACAAACTGCATTACCTGTGGAAAGACGACATACCAAAGGGCAAGATTCCGGACTATGTTGTTGCAAGCGCGAGCGTATTTCCGGGAGTAAAACCCAAAGAAATAGACGGAAAGCATTTTGTCGATGGTGGCGCCGGAAATTCCATGCCCATACATATGGCAGTTGAGCATGGCGCCACCAAGGTTGTCGCAATCTATCTCAAGACTCCCGGAAGATTCGATCTAAAGAAAGAAATGGCATCCTGTGATGACACTATCCTCATCCAGCCACAGTTCGATCTCGGCAACTTCTTGGTCTTTGATAAGAACAACAGTGCAAGACTTCTTAGGCTCGGATATATGGATGCCATGAAGGCCTTCAACGTCTATGACGGAAAAGCCTATTCATTCATCAAAGGCGAATTCGACAAGAGGGATCTTTCATATGCCGAATCCGCAGCTAAAGTGTTTGAGCTCGACCCGCTCATTCTTTACGGGAAGGAAAGCTTTGTAGAGGCACTGTCCGCAGCCGTCGAGTCGGCCGAGAAGGAACTTGCGGGGAGCATCAAGGAGAGCAAGTCGCTCGTCAAAAGAGGTTTCTCGATCAACAGCGCAACCGATGATTTGAGAAGGCTCAAGGACATACTTAAGACAGCAAACAAAAAGAGCAGTACGCTCTTTATGGCAACGGATATGAGGAACCACGGTGAGAAGAGCGTCTTCAATCACCAGTACGCACTAAGAGTCCTCGGCGATGGAGTGGCCGCCGCAAGATTCATAAACAAGTATATAAAGATGAAATGATTCTCTCCGCGATTCTTATTCCATCACATGCGGCACTCGTTATGCCACCCGCATAGCCTGCGCCTTCGCCTCCAGGATAGAGACCATTTATAATGCTGCCATCCACGCGCATTTTTGCTTGCAGTGTTTCCCTATCACGAACTATTCTGACCGGCGAAGAAGACCTCGACTCTATAGCAACCATAAGCGTGCCTACAGCATCGAATCCTTTGATCTTCCGTCCGAACGCCGGCATCGCTTCGTAGATATCTTGCGCAACAAATGTCGGGAGTGAATTAATAACGCGTGCGGCACGCCCTTCCTCTTGGTTTTCAGATTTAGCAGAGTTCTCCGCATTCTCTTCGCAATTCACATTTTTTGCCCATTTGGTTTTCATCGTTTGCGAATATGCGCCCCAAACCGTGCTGGGCAAAGTATAGTCTCCGCCCCCGTTCATGAATGCGAGTCTTTCGTATTTTTCCTGGAATTCAATTCCCGCAAGCGGATTGTCATATCCAGCGTTGTCATCAGCACTCTTTTCAGCACAGGCTTCCGTACTCTTTCCGGCGTAGTCGTCAGGCCTGACGTCGACAAGTATTCCGCTGTTCGCATATCCACTGTCCCTGGCGGCATTGCTCATTCCATTTGTGACAACTGCGCCAACCACCGAAGACGCATTCACTATCTCACCGCCCGGACACATGCAGAAGGAATAAACTCCCCGGCCGTCAGATGTCCTATGCGAAAGCTTATAATATGCCGGAGGAAGCGCGGGGTGTCCGTAATCACTTCCGTATGTCGCCCCATCAATCAATTCCTGTCTATGCTGAACTCTGACCCCCATTGAGAAAGACTTTGGTTCCATCCTTAGTCCGCTGGCATAAAGATTTCTCACAGTATCCCTAGCACTATGACCGAGAGCAATCACTACATCCTCTGCATCTATCGTCATGGCCTCGTCGTTGCTATAAACATTTGGTGCTTTCCCGCCAGAGGCCATAAAACTTATGCTTTTAACTGATAGCGCACATCCTCGATCACCGGACCCCATACTTGCAGATTTCATCCCATTTGATTCACAACGAGTTGTACTAACACTTTCCATACGCGTATTAAACAATACCTCTCCGCCGAGCGATATGATTTCATTTCTGATATTCTTAACCACCCCGCACAGCACGTCGGTTCCTATATGCGGTCTTGCATCGATAAGTATTTCTGGCGACGCTCCTGCATTGACAAATGTCTCAAGAACAAATCTTATTCTCTCATCCTTTATTCCCGTATTCAGCTTTCCGTCGGAGAACGTGCCTGCGCCGCCCTCCCCAAACTGCACATTGCATTCCGTATCGAGTTTTTTGTTTTTCCAAAACTCGTTTACCTTCTCAACTCGCTCGTCTATGCTGCTACCGCGCTCAAGCACAATCGGTCTAAGCCCTGCTCTTGCAAGAACAAGTGCGCAGAACATGCCACAAGGACCAAACCCTACAACAACAGGCCTTGCGGCGTCCGCTATTTCTACACCGCTTGAGTCACTTACATCACCGGCTACACTTGTAAATATTGCATGTTCATAAATCTCACGTTCTTTTCCTTTTGATGAATTCTGAACACCTCTAGCCGATACTCTCTTTTCACAATCGAAGTCAAGCGTGTAGACAAATTTTGTTTCTCCACCCCTCGCATCAATCGAGCGTCGAACTATTTCTATATTGGATAAATCCTCCGGATAAATCTTTTGAGCCGCTTTTTTGCCTGCAGTCGCATCTCTTCCAGAATCGCCCTGCGATATTTTTCTCGCAATCTTTGTTGCCAGAATTCCCTCATCACAAAAGACGGCAGTACGAATGCCGTCCTTCTCTATTCTGAGGTTTCCATTAACCAAAAACGCCTCATCGAGATTCAGTTTTATTTGCTCAACTCTGTATCTCATTCTGAAATCTACACTTCTTGTCCAAAATCCATTACGCAGTGCCCACCTTGCATATCACCTAAAGCACCGAGCTCTTCTTCTCAAAACCTTCTCCCATTACCTCGCTACTGTCGACGATAATCATAAATGCCGCAGGGTCAACTTCCTTAATCGCATCCTTGATTAAATACATCTGCCTGTTTCCGCAAGCGCACATTACAACGCGTTTACTCTCTTCAGTATAACTACCCTGAGCTTCGAGGAACGTCGCACCGCGCGAAACGGTTTTGTTTATTGCTTCGGCAACCTCCTCCGCCTTGTCCGTAACAATAAGCGTCATCTTTCCGGCATTAAGTCCATAAACCATCTTATCAACAACAGTAGTGGCAATAAACGCAACGATGATTCCGTAAATCATTCCCGTAATGTTCTTTGATACGATGACGGTTCCCAGAAGAATGATAAGCGCATCAATTATAAACGTAATTCTTCCGATCGAAAGATATGGTTTCTTTGATTTGATTGTGAGTGTTATAAAATCAGTTCCGCCGCTCGATGATCCCCTCGTATAGATTAGACCGTATCCGATACCGCATAGCACACCCGTACAAATCGCCGTAAGCATTTTATCTATGTTTAATGTCGGAAAAAGCGGAGCAACAAAGTCAATAAAGAGCGACACTATCGCCATTGACTTGAGCGAATTGAAAAAATATCTCTTCCCAAGAAACTTATATCACAACA
>JAGAFN010000015.1 GCA_017612585.1 Bacillota bacterium
GCCCCTGGCTTTCTGCTTTGCTGCCATCGCTGCTATCACAGCTGCAGAAGTGATTCCGTCTTTTTCTCTTATAAATGGGTGGATTAAGAATCCGTTGCTGTCTTCAAATGCAAAATAGAATTCGTCCTCTCTTCCCTCATGCATCATATCAGCTATAGCTTTTCCGATATATTTGAATCCGGTTAATGTCGTCTTTACACTTAGTCCTCTTGACTCGGCGAGTCTGTCGAACAGCGGTGACGAAACTATGCTCCTGTAACAGCACTGGTTTCCCTTTGGCGGTCTCTCTTCAACTAAGTGATCGAGCATCAAAATACCGAGTTGATTTCCGGTTATTAGTCTCTTCATTCCGTTATGGATGAGCGCTGCTCCCACTCTGTCGCTATCCGGATCAGTTGCGATGATGATGTCGCTTCCCGTTTTATCGAGAACCTTAAAAGCTTCGTTATATGCGGTGAGGCGTTCCGGATTTGGAGCCTTGCATGTTGTGAAGTTCTCGTCCTGATTCTCCTGAGAAGGAACTACTTGGACGTTCGGAAACCCGAGTCCGTCCAAGAGTTTTCGTGTGAACTTATTTCCGGCTCCGTTAAGTGGAGTATAGACAATCTTTATACCAGAGGGACTATTCTCTACGAGTCCGCTAGTGATTCTAAGCGCATCGCCCAAGTACTCGTTGTGAATACTGTTATCTATTACGATGACATCATCCGGATTCCTCTTGATGCCGGAGAAGAAATCGCACCCGTCTATCGCAGCCGTAATAAGCTTCGTCTCTTCGCCCACAAGTTGAAATCCGTCGGAATTATAGATCTTATATCCGTTAAAGATGCAGGCATTGTGGCTTGCCGTAATCACTATTCCGTAATCGCATCCCAGTTTATTTATCGAATAAGAGAGAACCGGAACCGGTGTAATCTCATCAAAGATAAATGTCTTTACTCCGTTACCCGAGAGGACGGCCGCAGTCTCATCGGCAAATATCTTTGAAAAGCGTCGTCCGTCATAAGCTATTACTACGGATATCGGGCGCTTTAGAGTCTTAAGATGATTGGCAAACCCTTGGGTTATCTTTCTGATAACGTAAAGATTGACCCTCCCGGGACCGGGCCCCATAATGCCCCTAATTCCCGAAGTGCCAAATCTAAGTTCCGTGCAGAAACAATTGGCGATTTCCTCCTTGTTGCCCTTAAGCTCCATGAGTTCGTGCTGCATATAGAGGTCGCCTTCTGTCTCCTTAAGCCATCTCTCGTATTCAATTAAACCCTTTTCCAATATTTCCTGCATTTGTAAGTTTCCCAAAAAATAACGGCAGCGCTTTGGCGCTACCGTGCAGAATCAAAGCTTTGGGTATTATACCCCAAAAACCGCTAAATGTCTATACATGACAGCTTTCGTGGTCATCGTCGTCAGCATTCGGATCAAAGCCTTCAAGCCCCTTATATGTCTTGCCGTTCTTCTGTGCGTAATCGTAGATTGCGGCTTTTATGGCATGGTCCGCAAGGACAGAACAGTGAACCTTTACAGGCGGAAGTCCGCCGAGTTCGTTAACTACGTCTTTGTTTGTAATCGCAAGAGCCTCATCTATGGTCTTTCCTATAATCATCTGAGTGGCCATGCTTGAACTTGCAATTGCACTTCCGCATCCGAAGGTTTTGAATTTGCAGTCCGTTATTACGTCGTTTTCATCTACCTTAATATGCATCTGCATCATATCTCCGCAGACAGGGCTCCCATAAATGCCAATGCCGTCAGGATTCTCTATTTCGCCGACGTTCTTTGGGTTCATGAAGTTTTCCATTACGGTATCGTTATAAAGTCCCATTTCTCCTCCTACTTCCATCCCTTATCGGGTCCGAGCGGTGAAAGCTCTCTCAACCAATTAACCTCTTCCTTTAGTGTATCCATAACATAGTCTATATCTTCTTTTGTTGTGAAATCCCCTATCGAAAATCTCACCGTTCCGTGTATTAGCTCATCCGAAACACCTAGAGCCGCAAGAACGTGCGAGGGCTTAAGCGATTTCGATGAACAAGCAGATCCCGTAGATACGCATATATGATGCATGTCGAGTTTTAGGAGTATTGATTCGCCTTCGATATATTTAAAAGTCACATTGAGATTTCCCGGATGTCTTTCATCCATTGTTCCATTAATGAATACGTCTGGGATCTCTTCTGTGATTCTCTTAGCAAGATAATCACGAAGCTCTGTTAAATGCTTTACGTGACTATCAAAGTTAAGTCGTGCGAGTTCGGCAGCCTTACCGAATCCTACGATTCCGGGAACATTCTCAGTACCTGCGCGCTTGCCCATCTCCTGTGCTCCTCCGTGAAGGAGATTTGGTACTCTTACGCCCTTACGTATATAGAGGGCGCCTACGCCCTTTGGTCCGTAAATCTTATGTGCGGACATGGATAGAAAATCAACACCAAGATCCTTTACGTCGATTGCAACATTCCCCAAAGCCTGAACAGCATCCGTGTGAAAAAGCACTCCGTGACTCTTGGCTATAGCTGCAAGTTCCTTAATAGGATGAATGGTGCCGATTTCGTTATTGACCATCATTATGCTTACAAGAATCGTCTTGTCGGTTATTGCATTCTCAAGGTCATCAGGATTAATCCTTCCCTTTTCATCCACGCCCAGATATGTGACATCAAAGCCATGCTTCTCTAAATATTCGCAGGTATGAAGAATCGCGTGGTGCTCTGTTGCCGTCGTAATTATATGGTTACCCTTATCCTTAAGCGCATCTGCCGTCTGAAGTAGCACCCAGTTGTCCGATTCCGAGCCGCATCCCGTAAAGAATACCTCCTGTGGATTTGCGTTTATAAGAGTCGCAACCTGCTCCCTTGCGTTATCTATAACGCGTTTAGCATCAAGTCCCGGTGTATAGAGGCTTGAGGCATTTCCGTATCTCTCGCAGAAAAAAGGAAGCATCTCACTAAAGACGTCCTCCTTTACCGGTGTGGTTGCGGAATAATCCAAATATACTTCTCTCATAGAAATCTCCCTAGTAGCATATCAACGCTAGATATATACCATTATTGCGGTATTTTAAACAAAATTCGGCTAAAACTACGACAATTTATCGGTTTCGACGACTTCTTCGATGATTTCAGAGAGTTCCTCGAGCTCCGCCTCTTCTTCCTCTATGGAGGCAACCGTTTCCTTGATAGTTTTCGGTGTTGCATCTGGACTGTCCACGAATTCGATATTCTCAAGCTGCGCACGAAGGTTTGCCTTAAATGCGTCTATATATGTCCGTCTCAGCATATCTCTTTCAGCGAGTTCCTGATCCGTCAGGGTTTCCCCATTCTTAACCTTTCTCGCAAGTTCGTTTATTCGCGCTATCATTTCTTCGGTAATCATCTTGCCACTATATATCCTTTCATTTTCTCAAGGGTTTTTGCACCAATCCCCGATATATTTATGAGTTCCTCCACAGATGAAAACTTTCCATGGAGATTTCTATACGCTATTATTTTTTCTGCAGTGCTCGGGCCTATCCCGGGAATCTGCTGAAGCTCTTCGCTGCTAGCTGTATTGATATTTATCAATGAGGAATAAGATATCCCCACTGCTTGTTTTCCCACGGAACTTACTCCACGGGGTAGCCCAGAAGTTTCATCCGCTGACGGAATGTATATCTTCATTCCGTCTATAAGTGGTTCTGCCTGATTAATAATATCTATATCGCCATTCTTAGTCAAACCGCCTGCGGCTTCTATGGCATCAAATACTCTTGCGCCTTCACTCAGCATATATACCCCGGGGATTTGAACTTCACCAGAAATATCTATGACTATCAAAGATTCTTTGGTTTCGCAAACATGTATTCCATTTTCTAGATTTTGCGCTGCTGCTAAATCTATTATTGAGTTTTTGTTTTGCAAACCCGTGTCCATCCCGTTTGTCCCTGATTGAATAAACGGATTTTCATCGCTATCAGCGAGTGATTCTTCGGCACCAATTAATTCGAGAAATCGTAATTTGATACTTTCTCCTTTTCCTTGAAATCCACTCACGGCAAGTATCAAAGGAAGGATTATTATAGTCATAATTATGACAACCCTTAGGCTTATTTTCGTTTTCATCCCCATACTCCTTTCTAATCATTTTTAGAAGTTTAGATGATTAGTATGGGGAAAACAAGTATCAAAATCAGGGGAGAATCTATACAATTATTCAGAGAATTCGAGTGAAATCCTTTCTATATCAAAGTCTCCTTTTTCAAGCATTATACCTGCATATAACGCAAAGGTTTGAATAACGAGCTCTGGATTAAGATTTGATTTTGAACCCGCATCGACCTCCATTACGAATGCTATTTTCCCTTCGAATTTTTCTATCTCGATCGATCGGATGAGATTCTTTATATCCTTATCGATGAAATTCTTCGTTTTCTTTTCTCGTTTCTTGGCAAGTATCTCGGGCTGATCAAGATACCCTTTAAGGCTCTCTCTAATATCATGTTCTCTGCTGGCATAATCCAGCGGAAGAACCGCTCTGTACTTTGCGGATGTTACCAAGGAAGCAAGATTTCTCTTTGGATCTGCCTCCTTAAGCGAAAGAAGGTTTATTCCTATAGGCATTCTGTCTTTTAGATTACCCAGAACAATTTCACATCTTAACGAATCCGATGTTGTAAACTCAAGAAGCTCAGAAGAAGATGTGAATCCGAGTGAAAGCGGTTGAGCAAATCCCATCTTGGGATGCGGGTTATAGCCTTGAGAATATTCGAGCGGGATCCCTGACGTTTTGAAGGCGCGCTTAAATAACCTCAGCATATCTAGATGAGAGGTGTATTTAACCAAGCCTTTTTTCTCGAATTCTAATACGTATTTAGGCATAGATACCTCCGAGTGGGCATTTGACTCTTCTGTTAATTCCGCAGTTTACGCAGCCTTTTCGACAATCTCGCGTCGTAGTTTCATTTACCGCCTTATCAAGCTCGGACATAAGGAAATCCTTGTTTATCGCACTGTCAATGACATCCCATGGAAGAACTTCTTCAAGAGAACGTTCACGCTGAGCATAGAATTTGGGAGTGATCCCTGTTTCTTCGATAGCCCTATCCCACATATCTCTCTTGAAATGCTCAGTCCAACTGTCCAGTTTACAACCCAACTCATATGCTCTCAATACTAGACTGCCGACTCGCCTGTCTCCTCGCGCAAGTATTCCCTCGAGCACACTTGTACCGTCATCGTGGTAGTGGAAGGTAACACCTTTGATCCTCAACTTTTCTCTGAGATAATTATGCTTTTCTCTGAACTCTTCTGCCGTATTTTGGCCTATCCACTGGAATGGCGTATGCGCCTTTGGAACAAAATTGCTGACGCTCACCGTAACATTGAAACGCCTTCCGGAATTGCTCTCTCTACTTATATTAACAATATTCCTTGCAATATCCGCTATGCCGTCCAAGTCCTCAAAAGTCTCCGTAGGAAGGCCAATCATGAAGTATAGTTTTATATGTGTCCAGCCGAGCTCCAGCGCCTGCCTGCAAGCGGAATAAATATCGTCTTCCGTAATTCCCTTGTTTATTACATCGCGGAGCCTCTGTGTACCTGCTTCGGGAGCAAAGGTAAGTCCTGATTTTCTGTACTTCTGTATCTCGTTTAGCACTTTGAATGAAAAGGAATCGAGGCGGAGCGATGGAAGTGACAGTGAAACATTCTTTTCTCTGCACATATCCATAAGTTCTACAGCCATGCTCTCAAATTCGGAATGGTCGCTCGTTGAGAGAGAAAGTAGCGAGAGTTCCTCATGTCCCGTTGAATCAAGTTGTTTTTCGGCAATGCTTTCGACAGTTTCCTTTTTTCTTTCACGTACGGGTCTATATATCATTCCCGCCTGACAGAAACGGCATCCGCGAGTGCATCCCCTAAATGTTTCGACAACGGATCTATCGTGAACTGTTTCTACAAAAGGAACTATGGGCTCAGTCGGAAAATCCACTGTTTCAATTTCAGGGAGAATGCTTCGCTCTACTCTTTTCGGAACAAAGTCATAGAGCGGCTTATACTCAGATATAATACCGTCATCTGAATAAGAAACATCGTACATAGATGGCACATAGACGCCGGTCATCCTCGATATTGATGTTAAGAAATCTTTCTTGGACTCGCCATTTGATTTTGATTCTCTATAGGCATTCAAAAAACTTGGGAGCAATTCTTCTCCGTCACCTATAA
>JAGAFN010000016.1 GCA_017612585.1 Bacillota bacterium
AGGAGCAAGATTCTTATCGATATGAGTGGCTATGGTATTTTGGGATCTGAACTCAGTGAGGAGCTTGAGTTGCGCGGAATAATCACGGAACTAGACAGCGGAAAGTTTTCGATGTGCATGAGCGGAATAGGTAATGCTAGGGGCGATTATGAGAGGCTCATCGCAGCGCTCGCTGACATTAGAGATTACGCGGTACAATCGGGCAAAGGTACGTGTGGGGAATCAAATGGTGCATCGGAGGAGAATAATCTCGGAATCAAGCACGGCAAAGAAATGACAGGGGTGGAGGCAATATCGGTATCGCCGGCCGACGCCGGCAACCTCTTTTCGCTTATGAATAAAGAACGCGAGCGCGTAGAAACACCGCGCGCTTGGGAGTGGGTTCCTGCATCAGAGGCCGCAGGGAGAGTCTGCGCAGAGGACATAACACCTTATCCTCCCGGGGTTCCTTTGATACTTGCAGGCGAAATCATGGATTGTGAGAGCCTTGCGTTTGCCACAGAATATAGGGGAAAAGGCGGAAAAGTGTTCGGCATTACCGAAAATATGATGGTGAAAGTGGGAAAATAGGGGCACAAAAGTACTGATAAACGTTGAAAAACCAATAGAAGTGCCGCGTGGACACCATGTAACACAATTGGCACACTGAGTAAACGATAATATTCTGGAGATAGATCTCCCCAAAGGGTATCTATACTAAGGCATTAGGAAGGGTTATAGCATTCGCGTATGCGGGTGCTATAGCTCTTTTTTGTGCATTTTTTCCTATGAAGATTGGTTGCAAATAGCAGGGGAGCCTGATTGAGAATATCTACGTAAGCCAACATATTTTTAATGCATATTTGGCTTTGGCAATGTATAATAATGTAGTATGTTTATAACCATTTTGAAAGGAAGGTTTCTGGTATGAGTTCAGGTGCCAAGCACTTGCCAAGCATTGACGCGGGTCACTATAAGAACACCGCATCCTCTGCTACCCAGACGATGCCGATTCCGGACGTGGTGAAGATCTCCATGTCTCAGCATATCGGCGCACCTTGTAAACCCCTTGTTCAGAAGGGCGACAGGGTGCTCGTTGGTCAGCTTATAGGAGACACTGATGCTTTTGTAAGTGCACCAATTCACTCCAGTGTGTCCGGAACCGTAAAGGACATCGAAACCCAGCGTAACGCGATGGGCGGAGAGGATACGCTTGTAGTAATCGAAACCGACAAGGCTCAGGAAATGGATCCGAATATTAAGGTTCCTGAGGTAAACGATCTTGAGAGCTTTGTCAAAGCCGTTAGAGACAGCGGTCTCGTTGGACTCGGCGGCGCATCATTCCCAACGCATATTAAGTACAATCCAAAGAATATCGACGAGGTCCACACTTTGATCGTGAATGGTGCAGAGTGTGAGCCTTTTATTACTTCGGATCATCGTGCAATGTTGGAAGACACGCAGGACATCATCGACGGTATGCTCCTCATTATGAAGTATCTAAATCTCGATGAGGGATTCATCGGAATTGAGAGTAACAAGCAGGACGCTATCGCCAAATTTAACGAGGAGTTTAATAAGCAGGGGCTTACAAATCTCCACACGTTCCCGCTTCAGGCGAGATATCCAAAGGGCGCAGAACGTGTGCTGGTATATGAGATAACCGGTAAGACGATGGATGCAGGCGTACTTCCTGCGGACCTTGGAGTTATTCTTTCCAATGTTACGTCGGTTGGATTTGTCGGTCAGTATTTCCGCACGGGAGTTCCACTAATTAGTAAGCGAATGACTGTAGATGGAGATGCCGTAGCAGAACCAAAGAATGTACTCGCTCCGGTCGGAGCACTCGTGAGCGACGTAGTAGCATTCTGCGGCGGTTACAAAGAGGAACCAAAGAAGATTCTCCTCGGCGGACCGATGATGGGAAGAGCGATTCCTTCGGACTCAATGCCGACGGTAAAGGCAACAAATGCGATTCTCGCATTCAGCAAAGCGCAGGCACTGATTCCAGAAGAAACAGCATGCATCAACTGCGGAAGATGTTATAAGGCATGTCCGTTCCATCTTCTTCCTACGGCATTCGCGGACGCATATCAGGCAAAGGACGCAGAGAAGCTCTCGTATCTCAAGATTATGCAGTGCATGGAATGCGGAAGCTGCTCATACGTCTGCCCCGCAAGAAGGCCGCTAGCCTTTATAAATAAGCTCTCCAAGGGCGTAGTAAAGGAGGCTGGTCTGTAATGGAAAATATTTATCGCGATAATTTGACTGTATCCTCTGCGCCGCATCTAGTGACAAAACTGGATACGCAGAAGACGATGATGTGGGTGCTGATTGCACTCGCTCCGGCACTTGCGATGGGCGTCTATGTCTTCGGAATAAACGCGCTCATCATGACGGTAGTCTGCATCGTTTCGTCAGTATTCTTTGAATGGGCGTATGAGAAGTTAATGAAAAAAGAGAGCACCATAAAGGATCTCTCCGCTGTTGTTACAGGAACGCTTATTGCATTCAATGTTCCTGCCACACTTCCGATTTGGATGGCGATTCTCGGATGCTTTGTTGCAATAGTTCTCGTAAAGCAATTATACGGAGGACTCGGAAAGAATTTTGCCAACCCGGCAATCGTTGCAAGAATAGTTCTTCTTGTTTCGTTTGCAACGCAGATGACTACATGGCCGCTTCCGGTCGCACAGCAGACAGCCGATGCCGTTTCCGGAGCGACACCGCTTGCGGTAGTAGGGACCGTAAAGGTTGCGAGAGGACTCCCTAAACTCATGGATCTATTCATCGGAACGATAGGAGGTTCAATCGGTGAGGTGAGCGCGTTCGCTCTTCTAATAGGTTTTGCGATTCTTCTTTGGAAGAAGATCATCGTGCCGCATACGACGCTTGCCTTTGTTAGCACCGTATTCGTATTCGCATATTTCTATTATACGAAGAACCCGATCAAGGGCGTAACCGCAGCGCATATGGGACTCTACCACGTGCTCGCCGGCGGCGTAATGCTCGGTGCGATATTTATGGCTACCGACTATGTGACGAGTCCGATAATGCCGCTCGGAAAGATAATCATGGGTATCGGGTGCGGACTCTTTACGATGATAATCAGATTCTGGGCAGGTTACCCTGAAGGCGTTTCCTTCTCGATACTTCTCATGAACATAATGACGCCGCTTATAGATATGCTCTGCATCAAGCTGGCTTACGGAGGAGGTGCAAAGAAAAATGAAGAATAACAGTACCTTCCAAAAATATATTGCGCCAATAGTGGTTCTTGTTGGAATCTGTCTCGTTGTATCCGCTGCGCTCGCTGCGACATACGGAATAACGACTCCGATTATTGAGGCAAGAGCAAAGGCTGAGGCAGACGCCGCAAGACAGGTAATTCTTCCTGCGGCTGACTCGTTCACGGCGTATACAGGCGATCTCTGGCATTCAGAGGACAACAAAGTTAAGGTTACAGAGGCATATATTGCGGATAACGGTAGTGGCGCCGTGATTACGGTTGAAACCTCTTCCTTCGGTGGTGCGCTCACAGAGATGGTAGGAATCGATGCGAGCGGCGCAATAACAGGCGTACAGATTAGTAGTCACGCTGATACTCCCGGCGTTGGTACCAATGCAATGACGGATGAGCATCTTGGTCAGTACATCGGGCTCTCATCGCTTTCATCAACCGATGCCAAATCCGATGAGGCGGTCGATCACGTATCCGGTGCATCAGTATCTTCTAACGCAATTCACTACGGAATCTATGCCGCGCTCCAGCAGTTTAGCAAGATGGGAGGTGTTCAGTAATGGAAGAAAAGAGAAGTAAGCTTTCTATTCTGACCAACGGCATCATCAAGGAGAATCCGGTATTGGTTCTTCTTCTCGGTTGCTGTTCGGTACTGGCCACAAGCTCTGATGCTATAAACGCACTTGGAATGAGCGTAGCATTCTCAGCGGTAATGATTATGTCCAATATAGTAATTTCCGCAATAAGAAAAATCATTCCGGATAATGTCCGTATCCCTTGCTTCATAGTAGTAATTGCGGGATTCGTAACTGTGGTTCAGATGATGGTTCAGGCATTTGCTCCATCGCTATACCAGTCGCTCGGACTCTTTATACCGCTCATAGTAGTTAACTGTATAATACTCGGTCGTGCGGAGATGTTCGCAAGCAAGAACGGTGTTCTCGATTCACTCCTCGACGGAATAGGAATGAGCATAGGTTATACGCTTGTGCTCGTAACGATGGGTCTCATCAGAGAACTGATAGGCAAGGGAACGCTCTTCACAATAAGAGTTATTCCAGAGTCTGTACCGGGCGTTGGAATAATGAATCTTCCTCCGGGCGGATTCTTCACATTCGCAATCCTCGTAGCCTTGGTCAATTATCTAACCAGAGATAAATCAATCAAGGTTAGAGACTTTGGTGAAGAGGATGCGGCAATAATCGCAAGCGCAAAGGCTGAAGAAAAGGCAGCTGCCGCAGCAAAGGCCGCAGCCGCCAAAGAAGCAGCAGAAGCAGAAACAGTTAATGCAGCAGTTGTTAACGAAGAGAAAGGAGAGTAGTTATGAAGATAATAGCAATAATCATAAGTATGATCCTTGTAGATAACTACGTGCTGGCACAATTCCTCGGAATCTGTCCGTTCCTTGGTGTATCCAAGAAGCTTGATTCGGCGGTAGGCATGGGCGGTGCGGTAATCTTTGTAATGGTTCTCGCGACCGCGGTCACTTGGCCGATTCAGCAGATACTCAATAACTTCAGTATCGGATACATGCAGACGGTGGTATTCATTCTTGTTATCGCCGCGCTGGTACAGCTTGTTGAAATGATGCTTAAGAAGTTTATACCGACGCTCTACAGGGCTCTCGGCGTTTATCTTCCGCTCATAACTACAAACTGCGCCGTACTCGGCGTATGTATTGCAAATATCGACGAAGGTTATGGATTCGTTCAGTCGCTCGCTAATTCGTTTGGCGCTGCGGTTGGATTCACTCTCGCACTCGTGCTCTTTGCCGGCGTAAGAACAGGTAAGCTCGCGAACGAAGAGGGCGTGCCTGTTGCCTTCAGAGGTGTTCCGTTAGTTCTCTTGTCGTCCGCAATTCTCTCCCTTGCTTTCATGGGATTCAGCGGACTGTTCTCGTAGAAAGGAGGCTATACTATGGGAGTACCTATTATTCTGGTAGTTGCGGTTGGTCTCGTATGCGCAGTCATGCTGACCATTGCCTCCAAGGTTTTCTACGTACCGGTTGATGAGACTGCAGCGGCTCTCCGTGAAGTTCTTCCGGGAGCAAACTGCGGCGGATGCGGATTTGCGGGATGCGACGACTATGCCAACCAGCTTGCGGCAAACCATGAAACACCCTGCAACAAATGCCCGGTAGGCGGTCCGGCTGTTGCCGAAAAACTCGCCTCGATACTCGGCGTAGAAGCGGGTTCAGCAGAGAAGGAAGTTGCGGTAGTTCAGTGTAACGGAAGCTGTGATGTTGCCGGAACTCTAATGGAGTACGAAGGAATGCAGTCGTGCAAGGCTGCGGCTCAGCTGTTTGGCGGACTCAAGTCTTGCCCATACGGTTGCATGGGACTCGGTGACTGCGTAGCCGCATGCGAATTCGGTGCAATCAAGGTTGTGAACGGAGTTGCCAAGGTTGACAGAAATGCCTGCGTTGCATGCGGTGCCTGCGCCAAGGCTTGCCCAAAGGGACTCATAAGAATCGCACCTGAATCAAATCAGGTAATCGTATTCTGTCACAACAGCGATCCCGGAGCCAAGACGAGAAAAGCCTGCACAGTTGGTTGTATAGGATGCAAACAGTGTGAGAAAGCATGCAAATTCGATTCTGTGCACGTTGAGAACAATCTCGCATCGATTGATCCTGTAACCTGCAAGAACTGCGGCATGTGCGCCAAGGTTTGCCCGACAGGCGCAATAATCAATCTCAAGCAGCTCGCAAAGCTTAAGGAGAAAGCAGCTGCGGCAAGTGCGGCACCTGTCGTCACACAGACGGCCGAGACTGCAGGTGAAGCAGCAAACGCATAAGCGCGCATGGTGTAAATCCTGTGAGCATGATGCACATAGTATCTGTGCGTGTGGTATAATAAAACAACATACAATAAAGGCGCTCTCGGTAGCGCCTTGCATGCGGGCGTAGTTCAATGGTAGAACGGCGGCTTCCCAAGCCGCAAGCGTGGGTTCGATTCCCATCGCCCGCTCCACGAAAATGCCTAATTGGAGTAATCCGGTTAGGCTTTTTTATTTCAACTAATCCGCGAGTTTTCAATACTTGTAGGGGTTTTTAACTGTTTTACGAAAGGTTCATTCAAGGCTTGGAAAAGTACACTGAGAAGCCCAAAACCCATTAACGATAATGGGTTGAAATGGCCGTGAGGGGAATCGAAATTTCGCACATTTGTTAGAGTGCTGTTAATTGTTGTATTATTCTATTAAGGAGGTGAATCTCATGAGAGATACCAAGAAGTACAAATTATCTTATGATGAGACTAGAATCATCATAATGAGTCTTATAGAGTTAAGGAATCAGCTAATAGAGGAAGGTAGATATACTGATGCAGTAGACGATATCATAGCCAAATTATCCTCTTAAGCCTTGGATGTGATAAGCTGCCAAGAATTACATGCCCTGTCATAAGACGGGGTTTTTATATTTGAGGCGGTTTGCCAGAAAGGATAAGAGGAAAGAATATGAATAATGAAAAAACAGTAACAGTAGAAGTTAGACCTTTTGAAGACCTTTTCGGAGTAATTGAGGAAGAGGCCGTGCCAGTATGTCCTGTAATCAGAGTAGTTGCAAAACAAATGGCGGATATGTATCTTTGTAATTTTTCATCGACCAAAAAGGTGTGGGCAAATAATATGCTGATTCTCATAGATGAAATGAGAATGCAAGGAGAATATGAGTTTGCCCTTGCAGCCCTTGAGACAATGTTTCTAATAGAAGGAGACCCAGATGTGGATGATTTGTTCGCGATCCTAGAAGCTTGTTGCGAAGGGAATGATTCAGCTTGTGCGATGTTTATTAATGCCTTCTTTGATGATGAAGATGTTAATCTTTTGCGTTGGGAGGTGAAGCTTAAAGACTCAATTAAAGAAATAAGTTAGGAGGAAACAAATGCCAAAAGAGATACAGGAAATACCAATATCCCTAATAGATCCTTTTCCAAATCATCCGTTTAAGGTTAGGGATGACGAGGATATGAATGCTCTTATAGAAAGCATAAGGTCCAAGGGCGTTATAGTTCCTTGTTTAGTTAGGCCTAAGAAAGATGGGAGATATGAACTTATATCCGGGCATCGCAGGATGCATGCGTGTAAGAGTTTAGGTCTAGACACCCTTAGATGCGAGGTTAGGGAACTAAGCACACCCCAAGCTACAATTATTATGGTAGAAAGTAATTTCCAAAGGGACACAATCCTTCCCAGTGAAAAGGCTTTCTCTTATAAAATGAGGCTGGAAGCTATGAAGAAACATATTTCACGCCTTGTTCAGAATCAAAAGCAAGGCTTTGACCTTGGGGGAGAGCCAGTCGAGGATCAGCTTGAACTGGCTCGCTCAAATATCGCTAGATCATATGGTATCTCCCGAGAAAAAGCTGACAGAATTGGCACCCCGGATGGAAGAAAGCGAAAGGACATAGGTGGCCCAGTGGGCCACCCAATAAAATCCAGAGACATTGTTGCAAAAGAAGTAGGTGAGAGCGTGACTCAAATACGTCGCTATATACGTCTAACCGAACTCATCCCAGAGCTCCTTGATATTGTGGATGAGGGAAAGATAGGTCTTCGAACTGCGGTGGAGCTGTCATATATAAATAAAGGCATGCAAAAGGAAATATTTGCCATAATAGACAAGAATGAGGTTTACCCCTCCCATGCCCAGGCGATACGAATGAGAAAGCTAGATGCAGAAGGAAATCTCGCCAAGGGGGTAGTGGGTCAAATTATGGTTGAAGCAAAACCGAACCAGAAGGAGAGGATTGTCTTGAGCGCAGAGCGCTTTGAGAAACTATTTCCTAAAAACCTGCCGGAATATAGGCGAGAAGAGTATGTGGAGGCAGCAATGGAATACTACGCAAGATATCTGCAGCGCAAGGATCGAGGGCACGAAAGATAAAACGTGGGTAGAGGGATGGAGAAACCGTTTTCCATCTCCTCCCCTATAACCCCTCCTCTAATAACTACCAGTTACTACCCGAAGAAGCAAAATAATATATAAAGAGCATTGAGAAGCAGCAAGAGAAGCTGCTTTTTTCTTTGCCGGAAAGGAAAAAATGAAAGAGAAAGCTAAAAGAATTGTCGCAGTAATACTTATGCTTGTGACATGCTGGACCGGTACGGTCTATGCAACAGAAATTGATGGTCTCTACAGGGGATACTTCCTTGGAGACATTTTTTACTCAGAGTTTGGAAGTGAAGGAACGGCAGTAGCTCAGATGGAAGGACTTGTGTATATCGATGGCGTTCTGACATCGGTTCCTGCAGTCTGCATCAGCCCGGACATTGCCGGTATGTATTACACGGAATACGGAGAACTCTACACGAAGGATATATCGCGTGCAGGCACAGAACTTAATAAGCTGATGTTCTACGGACATACAACAGCTGACTCAGCACTTCAGAAAGCTGAATACTATGAGCAGTACCAAGATGTGTCTCTTGCAATTGCTAAGGAGCGCGGCTATGGAGGTGCTTATGCATATATGGTTACGCATCACGCAGGAGCCAAGGCTTATGGAGATCCACTTTGGAATAGTGGTGGGTTTAGTACAACCATTTCCCAGATGCTTCAGGACGATGCAGTTGAGTTCATCTCAAGAGTAGCAAATCTGCCTGAGCCGCCATCTGAATATGAGTGCTTTATTGCAAAACATGGAACTTACCAAGACTACGCATTTGAGATAATTAAGCCGATTGAAAAGGGCTATCTTTACCTCAAGAAATCATCCGCTAACGGAGGAATAAGTAAGGACAACAGAACATATAGCCTTATAGGAACAACCTTTGAGGTTTATGATAATGAGTCCCTCTCAGGAAGCCCGGTTGCAACTCTTAGCGTAAAGGATGAAGACGGAAATACAGAGCCTATCCAGGTTAAGAAGGGAACCTACTGGTTTAAGGAAACTGTAGCAGGTCCTGGCTTCGCGGTTAAAACCTTTGATAAAGCAACCGATAAGGTTGAGGTTACTTCCGCAAACAAGATCGATAATCCTGTAACTCTTACAATGCAGAATCCTCCCCAAAATAATCCTGTGGACATTCTTATTGCAAAGAGAGATAAGGAGACAGGTCTTGCTTCTCCTCAAGGTAAGGGAACCCTTAAGGGAGCAGAGTTCACAGTATCATATTTTGACGGCTACTACGAAACGGAAGAAGCTGCCATTATCGGAGGTAAGGCCAAGGCAACATGGAAGTTCGTGACAGATGAAAACGGAGAAGTAAAGCTACAGGATAGCTATAAAGTTTCCGGTCCCGACTTCTATATCGATTCAAACGGCAATCCAACAATGCCACTTGGAACCATCGTTATAAAAGAAACCAAAGCACCAACCGGATATCTTCCAAGTGATGAAGTTTGGGTTAAGCAGATAACTGCAAATACGAATGTTGAAACAGTATCAACCCTGAACACATATATCCTGGAAGAACAGGTCATCCGCGGAGGAGTTAAGGGTGCAAAGATAGACCACGATAGAAATGCTGCCGTCCCACAGGGCGATGCAACTCTTGAAGGCGCTGAGTTCACTGTGTATAACGCGAAGGATGAAGCAGTGCTCACGCTTTCGACTGACAGTAAGGGTAAGTACACTTCTGAAAAGAATGCACTGGTATTTGGAACTTACACCATAAAAGAAACCAAGGCGCCGACCGGATATCATCTTAATACCAAATGGGTTAAGGAATTCTCTATTACGAAGAACGGAGAAATGGTGGATCTATCAGATGAACCTACGGATGAACCCATCTACCGAGGCGGTGTTAAGATTTCCAAGATTGATGCAGATCTCGATAAAGCTTATGCCCAGGGTGATGCAACACTTGAAGGTGCAGAGTTCACTATCTATAACAAGTCCGCGCTCTCCGTGATGATTTCCGAAAAGGAAATAGCGAAGGAAGCTATTGTTAAGGTTATCAAGACCGATAAGGACGGTAATGCTTCTACCGGAACACATGACCTTCCATTCGGGACCTATGTGATTAAGGAAACTAAACCGAGCAAGGGCTATCTTCTTAACGCTGAATGGAATAAGACATTCCAGGTAAGAGAAGATGGCGTTATTGTTGATCTAACCGAAGAACCAACAGAAGAACCTGTTATCCGTGGAGGAGTTAAGGTCTCAAAGATTGACGCACAGCTTCTGGAAAGCTATGCCCAGGGCGATGCAACTCTTGAAGGTGCAGAGTTTACTATCTATAACAAATCCAAGCAGAATGTATCTGTTAATGGCAAGGAGTGTGCGCCTAATGAAGCAGTTCTCGTAATAACCACAAACAAAGAGGGAATCGCTGCATCAAAGGATAAGGATCTTCCTTATGGCACCTATCTCATCAAAGAAACCAAGCCAAGTGAAGGATATCTTCTTAATGAGACTTGGGAGAAGAGCTTTGAGATAAGGGAGGACGGTGTAATAATTGACCTTACTGAAGAACCGACTCCGGAGGAAGTAATCCGAGGCGGCGTTCAAATCATCAAGAGAGATAAGGAACTTGCTAAGTCTGAAGCTCTTGGCGGCGCAACTCTTGAAGGAATTGAAATGACCATCAAGAATGTATCTACCCATGACATATTTGTTAGAGCTGACATTAGTTCAAGTGAAGCCGTCGACTGGAAGACAGTTACTTTCACTGAGACCAAAGAAACTTCCGAAGGCAAGGAACCTTCTGAGGAAGTACTCATTAAGAGAGTAAAGCCCGGTGAAGATGTGGGTAAGATTATCGTTCACTGGAACGAAGAGAAGAAGGCATATACTGCTGAGACTCTTCCTGATGACCTTCCGTTTGGAACCTACACAATCCGAGAATCCAAGACAAATGCATCTTATCAGAGAACGGATAAGACGGAGCATAAGTTTGAAGTAAGGGAAGACGGAACTATCTATTCCTATGACAATATGGTTTCCGACGTAAACGAGGAGAACGGGGAAGAGAAGGAAGCCTTTGATCCAATCTTCACCTTTGATAACTATGTATATCGCTCCGATGTTCAGGGAACCAAGATCGGTGACGGAGACTCTGTAAGATTCTCCTATGTGCCATTTAAGATTACAAGCGTATCAACCGGTGAAACACACGTCATTATGACGGATAAGAACGGCTTCTTCACAACCAAGGATAGAAGAACCAAGGATGCACTTGAAGAAGATGAAGCAGGGGAAACTGCAAGAGTAAAGAATCCTCTTGATGACCTTATGGAAGAAAAGGAGCTCACTCTTGATCTTCTTGAAAAGAGATCGGGAGACCTTCTTTACGGCGCATGGTTTGGAACGGGCGAGTTCGGAAGCGAGACCGAAATGAATAATAACTACGGAGCTCTTCCTTATGACTCATATATCCTTGAAGAAATGAGCTGCGAGCAGAATGCAGGATATACTCTTCAGAAGTTCTTCTTTACTGTTGATGAGAAATCTCAGAACGGATTTGTTGACCTTGAAACTATAACCGACGATGTTCCAGAGATTGGAACTACAGCTTCGGTTGACGGAAAGAATGCGAATATTTCACCTTCCAAGGAAATAACACTGGTTGATAAGATTGAGTATAAGAATCTCAAGAAGGGTGAAACATATATCGCCAAGGGTAAGCTCATCGATAAGGTGACAGGCCTTGTATGCCTCGATGCAGCAGGGAATGAAATCGTATCTGAAACCGAGTTTGTTGCCAAGAAGGTTAACGGAAAAGTCAAGGTAACATTCACCTTTGATGGATCCAAGATGTGGGATAAAGAGACTGTAGTCTTTGAATCCGTATTCGATGCGAACGGCCATCTGGTTGCAAAGCATGAGGATATCGATGACGAGGATCAGACAGTAACTTGGAAGAAGACAGAGACTCCAAAGATTGGAACAACTCTTACTGATGATTCCGGAAATAAGGCAATCGTAGCTTCCGAGACCACAGTCCTTATTGATACCATCTCCTATGAAGGTCTCTATACCGATGAATGGTATGTGGCTACAGGAATCCTGATGGTTAAGGAGACAGGGGATCCTCTCGTTGAAAACGGTAAGCCCGTATCGGTAGAGAGCGAACCCTTTAAGCCAAAGAGTGAAGATGGTGAAGTCAAGGTAAGATTCACAATCAATACCACAGGACTTGAAGGGAAGGAACTTGTTGCCTTTGAGGTTATCTCAAGACTTGATGGATTCAAAAAGGGAGATAATCCGGATGAAACTCCTAAGACTCCTATTGCAGAGCATACTGATCTTGAGGATGAAGGTCAGACTGTAACAATAGTAAAGCCCGAGGAGCCGGAGAAACCGGAAGAACCAGAAAAGCCCGAAGAACCTGAGAAGCCAGAGGAACCAAAGAAACCCGAAGAGCCTAAGAAACCGGAGGAGCCAAAGAAGCCTGAGACACCGAGGATATCCAATCCTCCCAAGACAGGAGATGTGAGCAAAATATCTACCTATGCAGGCCTTCTCCTTGCAGCGCTTCTTACTCTTATCTTTGCTGCCTTTGCAAAGGAGCACGGAAGAAATAATAAGCCGAAGAAATAGTTATCATAGAAGCATGGGGCGGAAACTTCCGCCCCTTTTTGAATGGAGGAAGAAAATGATTAGAGTATTTGATACAGACATTGCAAGAAAGTGCGGAGTAAATGCAGCAACCGTTGCATCATTCCTTTGGGAGAGAATCTACTCCGAGGAAGATTATAAAACTGAATATGGAGTGGAGTGGACCAGGGTTTCCCAGAAGACTATGACAGCCAATATGCCGCATATGAGCGTAAAGATGATTGCAAACGCAGTTAAGAAGCTGAAGAACAAGGGGTATATCAAGGTCTCCAAGTTTAACGACAGTAAGTTTGATAAGACCAATTGGTATGCGTTTACCGACTTTGGCTTTGAAGCTATGAACAAGGATGAGGAATAGGAGGTAAGGATGCTCAATAAACAAAGAATAAAGACCGCAACAAAGCTTTCTGAGAAAGGCTTTGATACGGAGAAGAAGGTGCTTAAGATTGATATGATTGCAATCCGAGATAACGGCCTTGAGACCGAACTCTCAAATATTTTAGATCTCCAGGATGCAATAAGAAAGCACCTTGTCTTCTCTTATTTCACTAATGGTAGAGATACTGAAGCAAAGGAGGTAAAACCTTATGGAACAGGAACTATTAACGATTGAACTTGAGAACCTTGAGGATCTCAGAAAGTATGTGGAAGAGATGCCGGAGGGAACGGTAGCCTCGCTTGAGATAAAGGTGGTGATTAAGAATGCCAAGAAAGAAAGAGAATGAACTTAAGGTTGTAAATATTCGTCTGGTAAAGGAACCTTCTCTCTATAGCGATGAACCAATTAGTTCGCCCCATGATGTTCTTAACCTTGTGGCAAAGGAACTTGCGCAGTATGACAGGGAAGTCTTCGCCATCCTTAACCTTAAGACCAACGGACAGGTAATCAATCTGAATATCTGTAGCGTGGGAACCTTAAGCGCATCCATGGTGAGTCCCAGGGAAGTATTTAAGAGCAGCATTCTTTCTAACGCTGCTTCTTTTATTGCGATTCATAATCACCCGTCAGGAAATCTTAACCCTAGCGAAGCGGATAAGATTCTTACCGAGCGCCTTATGACCTGCGGTAAGTATATGGATATCAAGATGCTTGACCATATAATCGTCGCAGGCGAGACCGGAGAGATGTTCAGTTTCAAGGGCGAAGGTCTTATGAATCAAATCGAAAGAAACGCACCGGATTGGATTAGATAGCAATTCCCCGGTCACACAGTCTATGGTAGAATACTGCCATAGGCTGATACATGAGAGGATAACAAGTAGGAGTCTGTAAATATGAAAAATGGAATGAATAGTGGAGCTGGATTAGCTATTGGATTGAGTATCGGTACTGCAATAGGTGTAGCTACAAGCAACATAGGTCTATGGTTGCCAGTTGGTATGTGCCTTGGGCTTGCAGTAGGAACTGCGTTGGGCAATAGAGATGATTCGGAGGATTCTGAGTCTGATGAAGAGAAATAAAATAATTCGGAGTTTATGGAGGTAGGGCATGCCGCATATTATTTGGTGTGGTAATAAAAAATGGGATAGCGAGTTTCCCGAAAAACCGCTACCTGAAAATGCTGTAAAAATAGAGAGCAGAGCTGACATTTTTACCGGCAGCCTTATATATGGATTCGTAGCTTTTTTGTTCTGCCTTTTAATAATCTTTATAAAGTGGAAGTGGCTTGGAACAAGGACGGTCTACCCGGTTCTCGTTCCTCTTGGGGTTCTTATCGGATTGCTTCTGATGCCGGTTCATGAATTGCTGCATGCGATCTGTTATTGTGAAGGTCAAAAGGTATATATAGGACTTTCGCTTGAAAAGTTCGCTGCGTTTGCAGTTTGTCACGAGAAAATCAGCAGAAGCAGATTCATTGTTATGAGTTTGATGCCCATGCTTTTGGGGATTATACCTATGGCGGTGTTTCTGATCGCGCCATCGTCCCCAATTATTGCTGCAATATGTATACCGACCGGTATTATGGGAATGCTGAGCCCAATGCCTGATTATATGGAGGTTCACATGGTTCATAAACAAGTTCCTAAAGGGGCTTATATTCAAAGCCAAAATGATGGTCTCTACTGGTTTAGATAAATCTTGCTAATGTTTGTCAAGCAGATTTTTGAAGATTTCGAGCACCTTGAGAACAGAATAGAGAGTAACCTTAATAAGACCTGCGGTTGCAGGCCATTTAAAAACGGCTATAATGAAAGCGGACGGATTTACTTGTACAACTCCATTGCACGAGCGTAGTAGATCCGCAGAAACTTATTGACTGCAGCCATCTTGGCTACGTTGTATGGTTTCCCTTCCTGTTCCTTTTTGAGCAGAAAAAGGTAAACAGGATCGTCCTGAGGTTTTGTCAGTTTGAGAGCCTGCATTACCTCAAAACAAGCTTTTCTGAGAGCCGGGTTGCCACGTTTGGAGATGTGACGATTCCGGCTCTCGAACTGTC
>JAGAFN010000017.1 GCA_017612585.1 Bacillota bacterium
GGAAGGGATATGCTCGCGCTAAAGAATTCTTTTGATGCGCTTCCTGAAATCAAAAACTGCTTGGGCTACGCAAAGAGCGCTTATCTTACGAGCATAAACGACGGTATAGAAGATTTCTCGGATGTAAGTGAGGAAATAGGAAGAGCGATTGACGAGGATGCCGGGCTTACAATTAAAGAGGGTAGCCTTATCAAATCGGGATACTCCGAAGAACTAGATAACCTTAAAATTTCGATCAAGGACGCAAAGGATTGGATTGCGGGACTTGAGATAAGAGAAAAGGAAAGAACGGGAATCAAAAATCTAAAAGTCGGATTCAACAAAGTATTTGGATACTATATCGATGTTACCAAATCGAATCTTTCCTTGGTTCCCGACAACTATATTAGAAAACAGACCCTAGTTAACAACGAGAGATATATAACCCCTGAGCTAAAGGAGATGGAAGGTCTCGTTTTAAATGCGGAGACTAAGATTAACAAGCTTGAATATGAACTCTTCTGCGAGATAAGAGAACGCATTATGAAGCTTATTCCTATAATTCAGGATACTTCTTATGTCGTTGCCGCGCTCGATGTTATAAATTCTTTTTCAGTGCTTTCGGGACGGTATGGATACAGCAAGCCTCATGTCGACGAAAGCCTTTGCTTGGAGATCATCGGTGGACGACATCCTGTTGTAGAGCAGACAGAAAGCTCAAAACTCTTTGTTTCAAACGACACTTGTTTGGATAACAAAGAACATTCACTTGCAATTATCACAGGTCCAAATATGAGCGGTAAATCCACTTATATGAGGCAGACTGCACTGATAGTGCTTATGGCGCAGGCGGGATGCTTTGTTCCTGCTGAAAAGGCGCATATAGGTATTTGCGACAGGATATTCACGAGAATCGGTGCGTCGGACAATCTCGCACAAGGTCAGTCAACGTTCTATGTGGAGATGAGCGAGCTTTCTTACATTCTGAACGGAGCAGGTGAGAGGTCCCTTATAATTCTCGATGAGATTGGGCGTGGAACGAGCACCTACGACGGTCTTTCGATTGCCTGGGCAACCTGTGAATACCTCTGTAACGATCATACTCATATAAGGACGCTTTTTGCGACACATTACCACGAACTTACGGCGCTCGAAGATAAAGTGCCGGGCATATTCAATCTCAATGTGGATGTAGCGGAAGAGGGAGGAGAAATAGTATTCCTCCATAAAATCGTTCCGGGAGGAGCAAGCAGAAGCTATGGAATACACGTGGCTAAGCTTGCGGGAGTTCCGGCAAGTATACTCGAGGGAGCAAATACAAAACTTGCGCAGCTTGAGAGTGGTGCGGCGGAGTATATATCGCAGAAGAATGCGGAACATGAATCAAAATACGAGCCCGCTTTCGGAGAACAGTTATCCCTCTTCAATCCAAACGAAGGAAACGAGATTGTAGAGAAGGTAAAGAATATAGATTTGATGAATGTCAAGCCTTCGGAGGCTATAGGAATACTGGAAGAACTAAAGGAACTTATTAAATGAGAATCAATATACTTCCAAAAGACGTAGCCGATAAGATTGCCGCGGGAGAAGTAATAGAAAGACCTGTCTCCGTGGTAAAGGAACTTGTCGAAAACGCAATCGATGCGGGTTCGACAGATATTATCGTGGAGATAATAGGAGGCGGAAAGGAAAGCATCAGAGTTTCCGATAACGGCTCGGGAATCGAAAAAGACGACGTAGAGAAAGCATTCTTGCGCCACGCCACAAGCAAGATAAGAGCCACGGAAGATCTCAGGAAACTTGACACCTTAGGATTCAGAGGTGAGGCGCTTGCGAGCATAGCGGCTGTTTCAAGGGTGGAACTAATAACAAAAACCGAAGATGCCAGAGCGGGCGAGAGACTCCTGCTTCACGGAGGAGAAACAATCTCTTCAGAGTCTATCGGCTGTCCTCGTGGAACCACGATAATCGTGCGAGATTTGTTTTACAATCTTCCCGCCCGGCTTAAGTTCATGAAGTCAGAAGCGGCGGAGAGCGGCCAGATTATAGATATGGTTTCGCGCCTTGCGATAACAAGGACAGACATTAGGTTCAAGCTTATATCAAACGGAAAGGCTGTATTCTCGACTCTAGGAAACGGGGATCTCAAGGCTGCGATTCTGGCAGTGTATAAGGACAGTGAGTATAAAGAACTAATTTCTTGTGAGAGGCAGGAAGGGAAGCTTAAAGTGCACGGATATATTTCGAGACCTTCTTTCTCACGTGCCAATAGAAGAAGTCAGTATTTCTTTGTGAACGGAAGAACTGTTAAAAGTTCAGTCATAGAAAAAGGTCTTAGCCTCGGTTATAAGGAGAGACTTTTTGACGGAAGATATCCAATTGCATTTTTGTTCCTCGATGTCGATCCGGCGCTTGTGGATGTGAATATTCATCCCAATAAAAGAGAAGTTAAATTTGATGACGATGTGGCTGTTACTTCACTCGTAAGGGATGCGGTTATCGATGCGCTTACAAAGAGAGATGCTGTCGTTACTTCTTCCGATTCATCATCTAAGTTTGAGGAAAAGGTTTCATCGTACACTGCTTATAAAACGAAAGACAAAACTATTGCAAACATAAAGAATCACGAAAGTGAATCTAATAGAATTGTTGATTTTGAGTCCGGTGAGCAAGTCGGAATTAGAGACTTTCTTAGTAGTGAAAAAAGAACTGAGAAAAGAACTGGGAAAAAGGACTCTGGGTTAAACGCCGAAGCTCCTGACAGTTCTAGCAAAAGTGCAGGAAGCATTAGCGATACATTTGGAACCCCGGATATCGAAAAACCGATTAATCAGCCTTTCGATTTTGATGAACTTAAATTCGGAGAGATAATTTTTGATACATATATCACGGCAACGGACGAAGATAATTTCTATCTCTTCGATCAGCATGCGGCGCACGAGAGAATTAATTACGAGAAATTCATCGCCGCATATCTTAATGAAGAGAAGAACAGCCAATTGCTTCTTCTTCCTATAATCGTGGATGTGCCGGCGGAAATATTGGATGAAGATGGTTGGCAGGAAGCTCTAAAGAGAATGGGATTTTCGCTGGAACTATTTGGTGAAAACAGTTTTGTCTTTAGAGAGATTCCGGAGTTTATTGAAATAGGAGAAGCGGAAGGATTCATAAGGACTTTTATAGATGAATATGCCGAGGGTAATACGCTTCGTAACCATGTTGTAATAGATAAGCTTATAACAAAGGCTTGCAAGAGTTCCATCAAGGCTCACGATACAATTTCAAAGGAAGAAGTCGACGCTTTAATTGATGAACTTAAGAATTGCGAAAATCCGTTTTCCTGTCCGCACGGAAGACCAACATTTGTCAAATTCAGACTCTATGATATAGAGCGAATGTTTAAGAGGGTTCAGGGATGATTAAGCTACTTGCTCTTCTTGGACCTACGGCGGTCGGAAAAACAAAGATAGCGATGGATATATGCAAAAAGTTAGATGGAGAGATTGTCTCCTGCGACTCGATGCAGATTTATCGTGGTATGGATATAGGAAGCGCAAAACCTAGTAAGGATGAACAGAAACTCGTAAAGCATCATTTGATAGACATCAAGGATCCCGAAGATGAATTCAGTGTTGCGGATTTTTCTAAGCTTGCGCGAGAAACGATTGAAGATATTTCGTCGAGAGGGAAGCTCCCTGTTCTCTCGGGAGGTACGGGACTATATATTGATTCAATAATATACGATATGGATTTTGCCGCTGCGCCACCGAGTTCTTCTAAGAGAGATGAATATTATAAGCTGGCTGAGGAAGATGGTCCGGAGGCGCTACACGATATTCTAAAGTCACTCGATTCCGAAATTGCGGAGAGAATTCATCCCAACAATATAAAGCGTGTCGTAAGAGCGATTGAGTCTTTGGAAGAGGGGATGCCCATTAACGATTTTTCAAAGGCGCTTGTCCCGAGGGAATGCTACGATGTAATCATGGTAGGACTTATGCGCGAAAGAGAAGAATTGTATGATAGAATAAACAAAAGAGTCGATATAATGATGGATGCGGGACTTCTCGATGAAGTAAAAACTCTGGTTGATCGTGGGCTTACCGAGAATGCAATGTCTATGAAGGGAATCGGATATAAGGAGATAATCGCTTATCTTAATGGAGAAGCAAGTTTGGAAGACGCGATTAACGATGTAAAGACCAACTCCAGACATTATGCAAAGCGCCAGATAACATGGCTAAAGAAATATGGTAATTACGGCGATAATCCGCTCGGAATTAAATGGTTTAATATAAGTGAATCCGGAAGCGAAGAAGAAACTGCCCTGGAGATTGAAGAATGGCTAAAAAGAAAATTGTAGTACACAATAAGAGCGACAAGCCTGACAATATAGTTGAGCACGAAGCACAGATTTATATGGAGTGCGAGGATATAGAAAACGTTCTCCCAAGCTTTCTGCGCAGCTTTTTCATTTATTTGCGAGGTAACGTGCTTCCGATGACGAGGTGGGCGTATCTTCACGATATCAAATTCTTTTGTGAGTATATGATTGATTCGGGATTAAGTTCAGCAAGTAAACTATCTGAAATAAGCCTTGATGATTTCAAAGCTCTCAAGGCGTCGGACATAAATATTTTCATCGATTACTGCAGAAAGTATTCCGTGGAAAAAGACGGCGTGCGATACGTATATGAAAACAACAATAAGACGCTTGCGCGAAAGAAATCGTCTCTATCTGTTATGTTCAAACATCTTTACAGGGATGAGAAACTTGATAAGAACATTACTGACGGATTTGATCCAATCAGAGTTCCAAAGGCCGGAGAGCGTGAGATAAAAGCGCTCCAGGACGACGAAGTAATGAAGATGCTTGATGCGGTGTCTACGGGCGCCGGACTAACACCGCACGAACTATCGTATTGGGAGAAGACAAAGAAGAGAGACAAGGCAATTCTTCTTTTGTTTATTACTTATGGACTCAGGCTATCCGAACTTTGGCAGCTAAATATAAGTTCATTCAATTTTACGCGAGGCGAGTTCAAGATTTACAGAAAGCGCGGAAAGGAAAGCGTGATGCCGCTTAACGATTCGGTTACGGCCGCGATTCACGATTATATAGACAACGAAAGAAAGAAATCAGAGGAACTCACGGAAGACGTTAAGGATGCGCTCTTCCTCTCACTTAGAGGTACTCGCATGACAGAACGCCAGGTGAGGGAGCTTGTTAAGAAATATACTTCTATCGGAATGGAAACAGCGAGATCCGCCGGATATAGCCCTCATAAATTAAGAGCAACTGCGGCGACGAGCCTGATAGGACGCGGCAATTCCATATACGATGTGGCGGCGCTTCTCGATCACGAACAGGTAACGACGACCCAGCTATACGCAAAGCACAAGCAGGACGTAAAGAGAAATCTCGTTAAAGATATGGAATGGGAAAAGGAACGAACCAAGAAATAGTTCTATCGGGAAATTGATTATTGCAAGGAAATGATTTAGTAGAATAATGAATTCTGAAATCGAAAAGAAAATTGAATCATTGGTTGAGTCGGCCGAAGAGAGTTTAAGAGAGTCTTTTCTGGAAATAGATAGAAGAACGTTTGCAATTCAAAAAAAGGTTCTTAAGGCTTTTATAGATAATAGAGTTTCAGACTCTCATTTTGCGTGGCGTACCGGATATGGCTATAATGACGATGGACGAGATATCGTTGAGAAGGTATATGCGCAGGTTTTCAGCGCCGAAAAGGCGCTTGTTAGGACAAATATCGTAAACGGGACTCACGCCATATCACTCGCTATTTTGGGCGTTCTCAAGGCCGGGGATAAGCTTCTGTACTGTACCGGCGAGCCATATGACACTCTTCAGTCGATTATCGGTACCGAAGGTGCTCCAGAACCGGGAACTCTCAGGGAGCTTGAGATTGATTACGGAAGCATTGAGCTAATAGACGGTGAATTTGACTATGATTCCATAGAGAAAATAATCAAAGAAGAGAATCCAAAAATGCTTGCAATCCAAAGATCGACAGGTTATGGTTGGCGTAAAACTATTACAGTAAACCAAATAGAAGAATTTGTAAATCTCGTTCGTTCGCTTGGTAGCTCGGCAGTAATAATGATAGACAATTGCTACTGCGAATTCATATCTCTTAATGAGCCTTCGGCTGTTGGAGCAGATATTGTCTGCGGTTCTCTTATAAAGAACCCCGGTGGCGGTCTTGCTCTTTCGGGTGGTTATATAGTTGGACGAGAAGATTTGATCGACAGAATCGCCTTTAGGCTTACTTGCCCGGGAATAGGCAGTGAGTGCGGGCTTACTTTTGGGCAGACAAGAGCAATGCTTCAAGGGTTCTTTATGGCACCCCATATTACCGCAGGCGCGCTTAAGTCTGCAATTCTCCTTGGAGAAGTTTACAGCAAGCTGGGATTTGAAATATGTCCGGACTCGAGTATGGAGCGAGCAGATATAATCCAGGCCATAAGGCTCGGCAGCCCGGAAGCAGTTTCTGCCTTTTGCAAAGGCGTTCAGTCTGCCTCTCCAATAGATTCATTTGCGGCACCTGTAGCTTCTGAGATGCCCGGTTACGATGACGATATAATTATGGCTGCTGGTACATTTGTGCAGGGAGCATCTATTGAACTATCCGCGGATGGGCCTATGAGGGAGCCATATAACGTCTATTATCAAGGTGCTCTTACCTATGAGCACGGGAAAATAGGACTGCTCTCGTCGCTGAAGAGCCTGGAAGAAGAGGGGATTCTTGACATATAGGGGAAAATGATAATACAAAACCATAGCATTTTACTGAACGAAGGTTCAAAAAAGCGGATATATGCCGCTTTTTTTCTTGATAAAATCTCAAACCAACTTTGGTGCAGCGCGTATAAGTGTTGAAATTTCAACGATTATCTGATTAAAAATTATTTTAGAACAAATTTTCGATTTCTATTGACAAACATCTGTGCGCATGGTATATTAATTTACGAACAGAGGTTTGTTTGAAAACAGGAGGCAGGGAAGAGATGTTTAAGAAATATAGAATAGTATCAAAGGTTAGATTCTCACTCTTTATAATAGTTGCTTTGGTGGTCATCATTGGTTCGATGAGCATGTTCTTTAGACCGACGTATGTTTCCGGATCAACAGAGATGGTTTACGAAACAGTAGTTGTTAAAAGCGGAGAAACGCTTTGGGAAATCGCATCGAGATATATTGATGATAAAACTGATATTAGAATGTTCATATATGATATCAGCAAGATTAACAATCTTACGGATAGTCAGATTGTATCGGGACAAGAAATCCTGATACCGATGTTTTAAGGAAAATTTGCTACATAGTTCGACAAATAATATACGATTATCAATCTAAAACTGACTTATATATCAACGTTGAAAAATACGTAAAAACAGACGAAAAAGTGAGGCTCTAATTTTCGATTTAAGCGGTTTTTAATAGGTGCGTCGATAAGTACTACCTTGCGAAAATTGACGATTTAGAGGCTATAAACGTTGAAACTTCAATGCGGGGGGCTTTTGGTTCCCCAAGATTAAAATGTGTATAACTATTCCGAAAATTACGATTTTAGGAATAGTTATATATCCGAGAAAACTCGGATTATAGACCTTCCCCTAAAGGTTTTCCCCTTTGAAAAAGACTCCGGATTTTCCCAACGGAGTCTTTTGCTTTTTTGTACTGCTATTTGAAATATTTCACGGCGGATCTGAACATTCCCATATCAAAGTTTCCTGGAACATTCTTATAGAGATATTTGCCAATACGCTCGGAATGTCCCATCTTGCCGAAGATTCGTCCGTCCGGAGATGTTATACCTTCGATGGCGTTAAATGAGCCATTTGGATTAAATTGTATGTCTCCTGTGATTTTTCCTTCGAGATCTACGTATTGGGTTGCTATTTGTCCGTTTGCTGCAAGTTCGGCTATCAGAGACTCTGGAGCGATAAATCTCCCCTCTCCGTGCGAAATAGGAACCGTGAAGATGTCTCCAGGCTTTGTTTCGGAGAGCCATGGTGACATATTTGAAGCGATTCTAGTCCTTACGAGCTTGGATTGATGGCGTCCTATCTCGTTAAATGTTAGCGTCGGACAATCCTCGTCCATATCCACAATCTTTCCGTACGGCACTAGTCCGAGTTTGATAAGAGCCTGGAAACCGTTGCAAATACCTGCAATAAGTCCTTTTCTCTCATCAAGAAGCTCTCCAACAGCATCTTTTATTTCATCATTTCTAAAGAATGCAGTGATGAGTTTCCCTGATCCATCAGGTTCGTCGCCTCCTGAGAAGCCTCCGGGTATAAAGATAATATGCGAACGCTTGATTGCTTCGGCAAAGTCGTCAACCGACTTCTCTACATCCATCTTGCTAAGATTCTTTATAATGAATATTTCGGGATTTGCTCCTGCATCACTGAAGGCATTTCCGGTATCGTATTCGCAGTTTGTGCCGGGGAAAACAGGTATTAGAACCGAAGGACCTTTTCCCGAGTTAACGTTAAAGCTTGGATATCCGTATGTTGCATCTTCTGATACTGAGGTAAATCCTATTTCTAAACACGCAGTTGCGTTTGCATCTGCATCATGCTTCTCATTATCGAAGGAAAACTCTGTCGTATCAATCGGTGCAGTTTTTATATTGCAACTATATACCGGCTCCAGTTTATCTTCGTATGCTTTGACTATTTTTGAAAGCTCAACCTTTTCGTCAAGGAAGCTTATATATCCCGCGTCATTCGTTTCGCCGAGTAGAACAGCATCTATCCCCTGCTCCCTAAGGAATGAAATATAATCTTCATCAAAAGCAAAATCCAGACCCTTTTCGGAAATCTCGAGTATAAATGAGGCGTATCTGTAATTAAAGATGTCTTCCGGGTCAACGTCAGTATTAAAACTGAATCCGATGCCATTACCCATAGACATTTTAATTATGCCTTCTCCTACAGCACCCATACCCGGAGTGTATGCGCTCAAAGCCTTATCTACGTGTATTAGTTCGCTCACTTTTTCATAGAGTGAAATGAGTGACTTTCCTAAAGGAAGGCCAGTTGACTCATCATATATAGGTTTAAGAAGAAGAACCTTATGTCCTGCAGCCTTAAACTCAGGGCTTATGATATTATTTGCATTTTCGGTTGTAACCGCAAAGGACACCAGTGTCGGAGGCACATTCAGATTCTCAAATGAACCGCTCATCGAGTCCTTACCGCCTATTGCGGCAATTCCGAGTTCCATCTGAGCTTTATATGCACCGAGGACAGCTGCAAGAGGCTTGCCCCATTTAAGTCCGTCGTCGCCTAGTCTTTCAAAATACTCTTGGAAGGTAAGATAAATATCGGAGAAACCCGCGCCACTTGCAATAAGCTTTGATACTGATTCAACAACTGCAAGATATGCTCCGCGGAAAGGATCCTTCTCAGAGATAAAGGGATTGTATCCCCAAGACATGAGAGAGCATGTATCTGTATGTCCCGTCTCTGTCGATATTAGATTCGCCATGGCTTGAATAGGAGTCCTCTGATATTTACCTCCGAAAGGCATTAGAACAGTACCCGCCCCTATCGTTGAATCAAAGCGTTCCGAGAGTCCTCGCTTGGAGCAACAGTTGAGGTCAGATGCGATTTCGAGGAGCCTATTCTCGAGTGAACCGCTTGATTCTCTCTTCGCAAATTCTCCAAGCGGAATCTCCGCTGATATATGTTTCTCGGCACCGTTTGTGTCGAGAAATTCTCTGGATAGATCTACTATGCATTTGTCGTTCCAGAAGAGTTTGAGTCTCGCCTCTTCCGTAACCTCGGCAACAGGTGTCGCCTCAAGGTTCTCAGATGCCGCAATCTCAGAGAATCTTTCGACATCGGATTGAGAAACAACAACAGCCATTCTCTCCTGAGATTCGCTTATTGCGAGTTCGGTACCGTCTAGACCTTCATATTTCTTTGGGACTTTGTTTAGGTTTACCGTGAGTCCTGCAGCGAGTTCTCCTATTGCAACAGAAACTCCGCCAGCACCAAAATCGTTGCAGCGTTTAATCATCTTTGCTGCTTCAGGATTTCTGAAGAGGCGTTGGAGCTTTCTTTCTTCGGGAGCATTACCCTTCTGGACTTCTGCGCCGCAGGTTTCGAGAGATTCCTGCGTATGGGATTTTGATGAACCGGTAGCTCCTCCACATCCGTCACGCCCGGTTTTTCCTCCAAGAAGAATTACTGCGTCTCCGGGTTTAGGAGAAAGCCTCTTTACATTTTCTGCGGGAGTCGCTGCTATTACCGCTCCTATTTCCATTCTCTTTGCGACATATCCGGGATGATAGATTTCATCCACTTGACACGTTGCAAGACCGATCTGATTTCCGTATGAACTGTATCCTGCTGCCGCGGTCGTTACGATCTTTCGCTGCGGAAGCTTCCCCTGTAGTGTTTCCGATACCGGTGTCAAAGGGTCACCCGCTCCGGTAAGCCTCATGGCGGAATACACATAACTTCTTCCTGAAAGCGGATCTCTTATCGCTCCGCCTATACATGTTGCGGCACCGCCAAATGGCTCAATCTCAGTAGGATGGTTGTGTGTTTCGTTCTTAAAGAGGAGTAGCCATGGCTCTTTCTTTCCATCGATGTCAACATCCATCTTTACTGTACAGGCGTTTATCTCTTCGGACTCATCAAGCTTATCGAGAAGCCCTTCCCTCTTCAGATACTTTGCGGCGATTGTTCCGATGTCCATAAGCGACACGGGTTTCTTTCTGTCAAGAACCTCTCTAGTCTTCATATAGTCCTTATAGGCAGCTTCAACGTTATGATCGCTGAATTTAATGCCGTCTATTGTGGTATTGAATGTCGTATGCCTGCAATGATCAGACCAATAAGTGTCTATAACCTTAATCTCCGTGATGGTAGGCTGGCGCTTTTCGGAAACAAAGTATTCCTGAACCATCTTAATATCGTTTATATCCATTGCAAGTCCGCGATCATGGATAAAACTTTTAAGACCTTCCTCATCCAGCGTATCAAAATGCTTAATAGTCTCAACACTTGTAGGGATGGAATATTCAACCTTGAGAGTGCCGTAAGTTGCGAGATCTGCCTCCCTCGCCTCCACAGGATTGATTACGTATTTTTTAATTGCTTTAATCTGAGCGGGTTTCAGTTCCCCTTTTAGAACATAGACCTTTGCCGATTTAACGAGAGGTCTTTCACCTTTGCTTATAAGCTGGATACATTCCGCGGCAGATTCAGCTCTTTGGTCGAATTGCCCCGGAAGATATTCAACCGCAAATAATGTTTCCCCTTCACCCGCACCGTACGAATAATAAGTTATATCCACCTGCGGTTCAGAGAAAACTGTGTTAATAGCGCCATCAAAAAGTTCCTCAGGGATTCCCTCTACGTCATATCTGTTAAGTATCCTAAGTCCCTCGAGTTCCTTAATCTGAAGAAGCTCCCTTATTTCAAATAGGAGCGCATTCGCCTCGTTCGCAAATGCTTCTTTTTTCTCAACAAAGATTCTATATACCATTTGTTGCCTCCAAAGCCTTCTTACCTATATCTTTTCTATAATGTGCTTTATCAAAATGTATTTTTGCAATCGATCTATATGCCTTTTCGATTGCTTCTTTGAGAGTGTCCGCTGTTTCAGTTACACCCAGAACTCTTCCTCCGTTTGTGATAAGTGTTCCGTCATCTTCTCTTTTTGCTCCCGCAATGAATATACCTCTGTCATCTGAAACAATGCTTGAATCAAAAGTTATCGGATAACCCTTCTCGTATTTTTCAGGGTAACCTCCAGATGCCATGATTACGCAGCAGGCATATTTATCTTCAAACTCTACGTCAAGGTCTTCTAGTTCCTCGTTAGTTACAGCCATCATTATGTCTAACAGATCTGTTTTTAGCAGCGGAAGAACTACCTGTGTCTCGGGATCTCCGAATCTGCAATTGTATTCTATTACCTTGGGACCGTTCTTTGTTATCATGAGACCAAAGTATAGGCAGCCCTTGAATCGCCTTCCCTCCCTATTCATGGCAATCATGGTAGGAAGAAAGATTTCCTCTTTACAAATTTCTGCGACTTCCTCCGTATAGTATGGATTTGGTGCAATCGTTCCCATTCCGCCGGTGTTCAGGCCTCTGTCTTCGTCATTTGCACGCTTGTGATCCATGGAAGAAACCATGGGAACCAAAGCGTTTCCATCGGTAAAAGCAAGTACAGAAACCTCTGGGCCTTCAAGAAACTCCTCTATAACTATTGTGTCACCGCTTTTTCCAAAGGCCTTGTCCTCCATAATGGATTTTATGGCATCGCGTGCATCATCTCGCGATTCAGCGATTATTACACCTTTTCCAAGGGCAAGCCCGTCAGCCTTGATTACTACGGGTATATTGCAGTTTTTGACATATTCATACGCATCATCAGCGTCATCGAAAATCTCATATTCCGCAGTTGGAATACCATAAGCCTTCATGAGTTCTTTCGAGAATGCTTTGCTGCCTTCGATTATTGCCGCAACCCTCGATGGGCCAAAGCACGGAATACTTTCACCTTCAAGCATGTCAACAAGTCCAAGCACAAGCGGATCGTCAGGCGCTACAATTGCATAGTCAATCGAATTATCTTTTGCAAACTGAACTATTGCATCCAGATCAGTTGCAGAAATCTCTATGCACTCCGCGTCGGATGCGATTCCGCCGTTTCCCGGAAGGGCGTAAATCTTTTCAGCAAGTGGATTCTCTTTTATCTTTTTGATGATGGCGTGCTCGCGTCCGCCCCCACCTATTACCATAATCTTCATTTCTGTTCCTTTGAGTTAAATGCTTGGGATTATTTTTTGTCTTAACCTATTTTGATCTTATGTTAATTAGTGATGGAATAACCTCATGCCAGTAAAACACATAACCATATTGTATTTGTTGCAGGTCTCGATTACGTTGTCATCTCTTACGGAACCACCCGGCTCTGCTATATAGGTTACACCGCTCTTATGTGCTCTTTCGATATTGTCTCCAAACGGAAAGAATGCATCGCTTCCGAGGGATACTCCACTGATACCGGAGAGATATGCCTTCTTTTCTTCGGTGGTAAATGGCTTAGGTTTCTCCGTGAACACTTCTTCCCAGGCGCCATCCTTCAATAAATCTTCCCACTCGTCCCCCAGGTAGATGTCGATGGCATTATCCCTATTTGGTCTCGCGACATCCTCTCTAAACGGAAGCTCAAGCACGCGCTCGGACTGCCTTAAATGCCAGAAGTCAGCCTTGTTTCCTGCAAGCCTCGTGCAATGGATTCTTGACTGCTGGCCGGCACCGACACCGATTGCCTGTCCGCCCTTTGCAAAGACGACAGAGTTTGACTGTGTGTATTTAAGAGTTATAAGAGAAACTATTAAATCGCGCACCGCCGTCTCCGATAGAAGTTTATTCTTCGTAACAATATTTGTGAAGAGGTCTTTTCCAATTTTGAATTCGTTTCGGCCTTGTGTAAAAGTAATTCCATAGACCTGTTTTTTTTCAAGTGGATCAGGTATATAACTACGGTCAATCTTTACAATATTATAGGCGCCGTTCTTTTTGCTTTTAAGTATTTCAAGAGCTTTATCGGTATATCCCGGTGCTATAATTCCGTCCGAAACTTCACGCTTAAGTATTGTTGCAGTAACTTCATCGCATGTGTCGGAAAGAGCAACCCAGTCGCCAAAGGAAGACATTCTGTCCGTACCCCTAGCCCTTCCGTATGCCGTAGCAAGTGCTGAATCGTCTATTCCCTCTATGTCATCAACAAAACTTGCCTTCTTAAGCTCTTCGTTCATTGGAATCGCAACCGCAGCGGAAGTCGGTGAAACATGCTTAAACGAAGTTGCGGCAGGAAGACTTGTAGCTTCAGATAGTTCCTTTACTAGTTGCCAGCTGTTAAGAGCATCGAGGAAATTGATATATCCGGGTCTCCCATTTAGAATCTCGAGAGGAAGATCCGATCCATTCTCCATCGATATAGATGCGGGTTTTTGGTTTGGATTGCAACCATATTTAAGTTCAAATTCTTTCATCGCATGCCTTTCTAATGTCAATAATAGTAAACTAAATATATTAGAGTTCGTGCCTGTTGATAAGTCTATCGTTATATTCGCCTGTACGCATGTCCGTATATCTTACGTATAGAGAAATCCTGTTCTCTTCATTAAGACTATCCCAGATTTCTTCTGTAAACGCATCTATATCATCCGGAATGATTAAGCGTTCCGGCTCGCCAACAAATGTCGGAAGAGGATCTCCGTCATTTACGTATGTGTGGATAAAATGTCCGAGCCCCGGAAGTCCCTCATACTCGTAGAAGTAGCGATTGCATCCCATCCCTGCGGGGTCAGCACTCTTTAGAATGCTCATCTTATAGTCGCCTGACTTTAGATTCATAAGTCCGCTTATTCTCGGTGTCCAGTTTGGTCCGTCTGGTTCAAATGATCTTGTGCGAAGAGCCTTTTCAAAGAAGTCGGGTCCTTCATCGATAGCATATAGAATCGTATCCGTCTGATCTCCATTTGTTACGATTAAATTGGTGCCGACACTTCTAAGTGGATAGTAGATTATAAGCGACGGATCTTCGACTTTTGATTCATCAAATGGCTTAATCACAAGGCTGTCGAAACTTCTTTCGAAGATGCGATTCCTGCTGTTCTCGGATCTTCCCATTATAAAATAAGCGGATACGGCTGTTTTGCCGCTCGAATCGAGACCTAGGACAATTCCTCGCCCAAGATAATGATTCCATTCTGCTCTCTCTCTAAAAGTAAGTGTTTCGTAAACATCCATAACCCATACCTCATTCCTTTTGGTCTCTTATTATATCTGAAAGCCCTGCAACTACTTCGGGGAGAAGCACCCATTCCGCCTCTTCCATAACTCTTCTCTGCAGAGTTTCAGGTGTATCGTCATGCCTAACTTCGACAGCCTTCTGAGCAATTATCGTTCCGCCGTCCGGAACCTCGTTTACAAAATGTACGGTAGCACCTGTCACTTTAACTCCGTAATCTAATGCCATCTCGTGAACGTGGATGCCATAACATCCTTTTCCACCGAACGACGGAAGGAGCGCAGGATGAACATTGATAATCCTATTTGGAAATTCTCTAATGAACTCAGGCGAAAGAATCTTTAGGAAGCCCGCAAGGACGATTAAATCGATTTCGTCTCTCTGAAGCTTATCTATAAGCTCAGCTTCGTCCTTAAACACAAAAGTCTCTATGCTAGCGGCTTTTGCCCGCTCAAGAGCATATGCATTTGGGTTTGCGCTGGCGACCAGCACTATCTTTCCGGAAGGGTTCTCTCCCCTCTTCTCTGAATCTATCAGAGCCTGAAGATTTGTGCCTCCACCCGATACAAGAACCGCAATTCTGCAGATTTTCTCTACTGACATATCGTAACTCCTTCGGAATCGCTTACGACGTGACCGAGGATATATGCATCCTCTCCGGACTCCTTAAGACATGAAATGGCATCGTCCGCATCGTTCGGAGAAACGATAACGACCATACCGACACCCATATTGAAGGTATTAAACATATCTCTCTCGGGAATGTCTCCAGTATATGAAATCAAATTGAATATCGGAAGAACCCTCACATTGCTTCTCTGAATGAGTGCCCCCATACCGTCGGGAAGTGCACGCGGAATATTTTCATAGAATCCGCCACCCGTTATATGAGCGATAGATTTCACGTTCACCTTTTCGAGAAGTTTAAGAATTGGCTTTACGTATATCTTTGTTGGAGTGAGCAAAACTTCGCCAAGTGCTTTGTTTCCAAGCACGGCAATCGGCGCAAAAAGATCCGCCTTTTCTATATCAAATACTTTTCTGACAAGCGAGAATCCGTTTGAATGCACGCCGGAAGAAGGAAGTGCGATTATGATATCCCCTTCTTTTACGGATTTCTTGTCAAGCATTTTACTCTTGTCAACTACGCCGACTGCAAATCCTGCCAAATCGTAGTCGTCCTCAGGCATCATTCCCGGGTGCTCAGCAGTTTCGCCGCCTATTAGAGCAGCCTCACTCTGAACGCATCCTTCCGCAACACCCTTTACTATCTGCGCAATTTTATCCGGATAGTTCTTGCCGCATGCTATATAGTCCAGGAAGTAAAGCGGTTTTGCGCCTACGCAGAGGATATCGTTTACGCACATCGCAACGCAGTCTATACCTATCGTATCGTGCTTATCCAGAAGAAACGCAATCTTTAGCTTTGTACCGACACCATCCGTTCCACTTACCAGAACTGGATTTGGAGTATTGGAAAGATCCAATTGAAACAGACCGCCAAATCCACCGATATCAACAGGATGTCCAAAAGCGGCAGTACGTGCGATATGCTCCTTCATAAGCTCTACTGATTTATATCCGGCCGTGATGTCAACACCGGCATCCTTATAGCTATCGCTGAAGCTCTTGCTCATCTCTCCTCCTATTTTTCGCTTATCTTCTGTTCAAATCTATTCTTTGCGGTTACTTCCGGCTCTTTGGTTGGGTACTCACCGCTGAAACATGCGTGACAATATCCTTCGTTAGGCTTGGTGCCAAGAAGCATATTGAGGTGGCTTATATCGAGATAACCCACACTGTCCGCACCGACTGCTTTGGCTATTTCTTCAGTTGACATCTTGCAAGCAATTAGGTTTTCTCTTGAATCAATGTCTGTTCCGTAATAGCATGGATTCATGAACGGAGGCGCTGAAGACATGACGTGGATTTCGGTTGCTCCCGCCTCTCTAACAAGATTTATGATTCTCGCAATCGTGGTTCCGCGTACGATGGAGTCGTCAACAAGAACTACGCGCTTTCCTTCGACAGTATCCTTTAGGACATTTAGTTTTATCATAACCTTGTCCTCGCGGTTCTCCTGTCCGGGAGCGATAAAAGTTCGTCCTATGTATTTATTCTTAATGAAACCTATTCCATAAGGAATTCCGGATTGCTCTGCGTAACCAATTGCAGCGCTTATTCCGGAATCCGGTACACCTATTACGACATCGGCTTGCACCGGATGCTCCATGGCAAGGCAAGCCCCTGCCCTCATTCTGGCCTTATGTACGCTGACACCTTCTATGACAGAATCAGGTCTTGCAAAATAAAGATACTCAAAAATGCAAATCTTATGAGGTTCCTTATTGGTATGAGTTGTGATGGACTTTACTCCATCTTTACTGAAGACTACGATCTCTCCGGGCTCAAGGTCTCTGATGTATTTTGCATCGACTGCATCGAGCGCGCAGGTCTCGGATGCGACAATATAAGCACCGTCTGATCTCTGTCCGTAGCAAAGAGGTCTGAAGCCGTGTTTATCTCTTACCGCTATAAGCTTGCTAGGAGACATGATGACGAGAGAATATGCGCCTTCGATTCTGTCCATTGCGCTTTCGACAGCAGATTCTATCGAAGCACTTTTTATTCTCTCCTTGGTAATTATATAGGCAATCACTTCAGTGTCGTTTGTTGAATGGAAAATTGAACCTTCGAGTTCTAATTCCTGACGGAGTTCGTAAGAGTTCACGAGGTTTCCGTTGTGAGCTACAGCCATGCGTCCTTTGTGGTGGTTTACGACCATGGGCTGCGAGTTTGACTGAGTATTAATTCCTGTCGTACCGTAGCGAACATGGCCTACGGCCATATTGCCTTTTCCTAAATCCTGTAAATCCCTTGCGGTGAAAACATCCTGAACGAGACCTATATCCTTGTGGCTAGCGAAAACGCCATCGTCGTTTACCACGATTCCGCTGTTTTCCTGACCTCTGTGCTGAAGAGCAAAGAGTCCATAATAGGTTGTGCTTGCAACGTCTAAGGTCTCGTTCGCAAAGATACCGAAGAGACCGCATTCTTCCCTTAGATTACTCATTTTTAAATCATACCTCTTAAAAATCTATACTTGAATTCTTAATGCGCACTTCTTCGCTTTGCTTAATGCGATATTCATCGAGCTTTTTAGCAAGATTCTCGTCTTCTATCGCGAGCATCTCAATTGCGAGAAGCGCCGCATTCTTTGATCCGTCTATCGCAACGGTGGCAACAGGAACTCCTCCGGGCATCTGAACGGTTGAGAGAAGTGCATCAAGTCCATCTAGGGTCGATGACTTAATTGGAATTCCTATTACGGGAATTGTCGTAAAAGCCGCAATTACTCCGGCGAGGTGTGCAGCCTTCCCTGCGGCTGCGATAATTGCTCCAAAGCCATTTTCTCTTGCGGCCTTTGCAAAAGTGCTTACGTCGTCCGGCGTTCTGTGCGCAGACATTATTCTTACTTCCATAGGGATTGCGAATTCTTTCAAAGTATCTATTCCCTGTTTTAAGATTGGAAGATCGCTGTCCGATCCCATGATTATCGCTATTTTTTTCATATTCATCCTTTCGTTAGATATCAAATAATAATCAATTAATCATCAAAGTATGTAAATGCGGTTTCACCCGATTCAGAATCGGTTTCGTTTGCACAATCGGAACGCATCTTCGTCAGATGTTCCATTCTGTCCATATAACTCTGAAGTATGATTACGGCGGCTTGCTTATCTATTACTTTTTTTCTTTCTTCTCGCGACAGATTGGCAAGAATTAATACATCTTCAGCTTCAACAGTTGAATACCTCTCGTCCTGCCAATCAACGACTATATCGGTAATGCCGTTGCTTCTCAATTTGTTCTCCATTTTTTCTCGAAAGGCACGGACCTTCTCTGTTTGAATGCTGTCCGTTCCATCCAAGTTTAGCGGAAGACCTATTACCAAAGTGCCACAATTTTTTTCCTTGATAAGAGAGAGAATATACTCCGTATCCTTCTTTATGCCTATGCGCTTATAGGTTTCAAGCCCCTGTGCGGTAATAAGGAGTTCGTCGGTAAGCGCGATTCCTATTGTCTTACTCCCTACGTCAAGAGCCATAATTCTTTTTTTGTATTCCATAAAACTCCACTGTCTTGAACTATCAAGTAAAAAAGGCGGGAAGATACCCGCCTTTTAGTCTTTAAATTATTTCTGTAGATAGTCTTTGAGAATTTCCTCCACAAGATCGTCTCTGTCTATTCTGCTGATGAGCATACGAGCATTGTTATAACTCGTTATGTATGACGGGTCACCGGAAAGGATATATCCTACCATCTGGTCGATTCCGTTGTAGCCCCTCTCTTCAAGAGCAGCGTAAACAGACTCCAAGACTTCTCTGGTTGTCTTCTGTTGAACCTTTGTGGTATCAAACATTATCGTTTTTCTTTCCATTGTACGCCTCCCTTCAGAATACTTATTTTATTATACTACTTAATAAGTGCTTTAGCAACAGAAAATGCTTCGTCAATTTTGCTGATATCCTTGGCTCCGGCCTGGGCCATATTGGCCTTTCCGCCGCCTCCTCCACCGGCAACCTTGGCGACCTCTTTTACGATATTTCCTGCATGGAGCCCATTTTCTACAAGGTCATCGGATAGCGAAACTAGGAAGGTCACCTTATCGTCGTTAACTGCAGCAAATACCATGGCGACGGAACTTGTCTTATCTTTGATTGAATCCGAAAGGCTTCTCATATCATCGGTGCTTGCGCCATCAAGTCTCTTGGTTATGAGTTTGATGCCGTCAACATCTTCCGCAGCATCGATATATGTAGAAACCGAATCCCCCATTTCCTTTTGTTTATATTTGTCCAATTCGCTGTTGGCAGCCTTTAGAGAAGACATGAGAGTCTCTGTTTTTTGGACGAGTTGATCAGGAGTAGTCTTAAGCATTGCCGAGAGCGCAGAGCTTCTTTCAACCTCGCTAACATAGTTCTCGAGAATTCCCGATGCAGTTACAGCTTCTATTCTTCTTACACCGGATGCGATTCCGGATTCAGATAGTATTCTGAACGCACCTATCTCCCCGGTATTTCCTACATGGGTTCCTCCGCAGAGTTCAACGCTGAAGTCTGCGCAGCTAACAACTCGGACAGTATCTCCGTATTTCTCGCCAAAGAGAGCCATTGCACCGAGTTCCTTTGCCCCTGCCATATCGGTTTCAACGATCGAAACAGGAAGAAATTCTTCTATCTTTTGATTTACAAGTCTCTCAACCTTAGTAAGTTCAGCTTCCGACATCGCCTCAAAATGAGTAAAATCAAAGCGAAGAATTTTGTCGTTTACAGATGATCCGGACTGCTGAACATGAGTTCCAAGAACACTTCTTAATGCCGCATGAAGAAGATGTGTCGCTGTATGATTCCTGGCTATCCTGTTTCTTCTCACTCGGTCGACTTCGCAGGAAGCAGTATCTCCCACGTTGAATGTTCCTTCAACATTTATGAGCTTATGCGCAAACCTGCCGCCGCTCTTTGTGACCTCGGAGACGGTTCCTTTTGCGGAATCGATATACATAATACCTGTATCGTAAACCTGTCCTCCGCTCTCAGCATAGAACGGTGTGGAGTCTAGATAGACTAAAGCATTTTCGCCATCTGTTTCCACGGCGAGAATCTTGCTTTCTGAATTGAGTGTGGAGTAACCGATGAATTCGGTCTGAGGGATATCTAGGTTTGATGCACCCTTCCAACCCTCCTCATCATCGGTTTTACGGCCTTTTCTTGCAGTTTCGCGCTGGAGGTTCATATTTGCGTTAAATCCCTCCATATCGAGCGTAAAGCCCTCTTCCGCCAGTATCTCTTCAGTAACCTCTACCGGGAAACCGTATGTATCGTAAAGCTTGAATGCGAGTTCGCCCTTTAGAACGGTCTCGCCCGCGGACTTCATATCGCCAATATATTCTCCGATGATTTCAATTCCCTGGTCCAGAGTCTGTGCGAACTTGTCTTCTTCTATGGCGATTATTCTCTTGATTAGTTCCTGCTTTTCGACTAGCTCCGGATAAGCTTCTCCGGAAACTTCTATAACTCTGTCTGAGAGATTTGAGAGGAATGCGTTCTCGATTCCGATAAGTCTTCCGTGTCTCGCCGCTCTTCTTATAAGCCTCCTAAGGACATAGCCTCTTCCCTCGTTTGATGGAAGAATACCGTCGCCGATCATGAATACCATTGAACGAAGGTGATCTGTTATGATTCTTACGGATACGTCGGTTCCTTCAGTTCCTTCCTTTTCGTATTCCATGCCGGATACTTCGAGTACGCCTTCGAGCACATATCTGATTGTATCTATGTCAAATATCGAATCAACTCTCTGCATTATGCATGCGATTCTTTCAAGTCCCATTCCGGTATCGATATTCGGATGCGCAAGGTCTGAGTAGCTTCCGTCCTCCTCCTTGGAGAACTGTGTGAATACATGGTTCCAAAACTCTACATATCTGTCGCAGTCGCAGCCCGGCCTGCAGTCGTGTTTTCCGCAACCAAACTCCTCGCCCCTGTCAAAGAAGATCTCAGAGTCCGGGCCGCATGGGCCAAGACCTATTTCCCAGAAATTATCTTCCTTTCCGAGCCTAACGATTCTGTCTTCAGGCATTCCGAGTTCTTTCCAGATATTATAAGCGTCATCGTCATCCAAATAGACGGTTGCCCAGAGTCTGTCCATGGGAAGCTGGAGAACGTCTCTGATAAACTCCATTCCCCATGTAAGTGTTTCTCTTTTGAAATAATCCCCAAAGGAAAAGTTTCCGAGCATTTCAAAGAATGTTCCGTGACGGCTGGTCTTTCCGACATTTTCTATGTCGCCGGTCCTTACGCATTTTTGACAGGTTGTCATGCGCTTTGCCGGTGGAACTTCCTGTCCGGAAAAGTATTTTTTTAGCGGAGCCATGCCAGAGTTTATAATCAAAAGCGATTTGTCCCCGGCCTCCGGAATTAGCGGTGCACTTGGAGCCTTATAATGTTCCTTTGAAACATAGAAATCCAAGAATGCCTTTCTAAGTTCGTTAAGTCCCATTTTTTTCACAGAATATTCCTCCTACTATTATTTTTTGAATTGATCAAAAATATTAACAATTTCCTTGTCTATCGGTGATATGGGATCAGACAGGAACATATAGACCTTTACCTTTGGCTCTGTCCCTGACGGTCTTATTATCAAAGTGCTTCCGTCGTCCATGTCAAATCTCACTACATCTGCGAGCGGAAGTCCCGTATCGTCATAAAGATAATCGGTTTTCTCTTCTATATAAAGCTGACCGATATTATCATCGAGCTTACGGATATAGTCCATGATTTCATTCATGGTTTCCTGCCCCGCAAGTCCCTCAAATGTAAAGTTCCTCGATCTGTCA
>JAGAFN010000018.1 GCA_017612585.1 Bacillota bacterium
CCGTGTTCCGGGCATGTATTCAGGCCGCATCCAAACATACATCTTTGACGACAGAGATGCTCTATCAGGCCGCTGTTCATGAATATCGTGAAATGGGGCATGTCATCCGGGAAAAGGCGTAGGAAAAACTTACAGAGCAAAGGTTCAAGGAATCATCTCGCGAGAAAAACTCGCAAGGCTCCGCCGCGGAGTTGACATAGGAGGTTTCGTGACATCTCGCGCACAGGCAGAGATATACAAAGAACTCCCCAAGCAAACTGTAGTCGATATAACCATCTACGAAGGAAAGAATCGCCAGGTCAGAAAGATGTTCAAGGCAATCGGAAACCCTGTAGTAGAACTTGAACGAATCGCAATTGGCGACGTAAAGCTCGGCAGACTCGCAACCGGAAGTTACCGCAAGCTCACCGCGCGCGAGATAGAAAGTCTAAGTAAATAATTATAATAAAAGCACCTAGGCACATACTTCTTGGGCCGCTCGCGCTCAGTCCTCGCGCAGCGGTACTAAGCTCTCACTTCGTCTAGTCAATATTCGCGGATTGTTAATGCAAGCATTACAATCCACTCATATTGCCTAACGACTCGTGAATCGCTAAGTACCGGCGCTGTGGAAGCCCGCGAAGTATATACCTAGGTGCTTTTTACAGTCCATATTTGTTTTTCTTTCTAACTAATTGTGTCTGGCTTATTCCGATCGCCTTGGCGGCTTTGCGAGTTGAACCGTATTTTTCGAGCGCGTGGCGGATTATATTCTTTTCGAAGTTCTCAACCATCACATCCAGATTCACTTCGTATTCATCGTCAAGAGAAATTGAAGTGCTCGCGCCGGACAAATCGAATACGTCGCTATGCATCTCACGCATGACATCGATGAGCGCAATCTCATCACTCTTTGAACTAATCATAAGGCGCTGAACAACATTCTCGAGTTCCCTGGTATTTCCTGCCCAGTCGCATTGGCATAGATATTCGACGGCGTCATCTGAAATTGTTCTTTGTAAATCGAATCTGTTTCCGTAATCAGAGAGGAAGTGCTGAACGAGTTTTGGTATGTCGGCAATCCTTTCGCGGAGTGCGGGGACGCGTAGCCTTACAACATTAAGTGCATAGTATAGGTCGCGGCGGAAACCGTCATGCTCTATCACGTCTTCCAAATCCTTATTTGTCGTGGAAATTATTCTTACGTTGGTCTTAATAGGTTCATGACCTCCGACTCTGTAGAATTCACCATCCTGAATTGCGCGGAGAAGTTTGGCCTGCATATCGGGGCGTAGGCCTGTTACATCGTCCAAATATAGCGAGCCGTTGTCTGCGCGCTCGAGAAGTCCTTTTTTATGTATATTGGATGGCTTGCGATCCGATCCGTCTCCTGTTTCTTCGTATCCAAAGAATTCAAGCTCCGCAAGATCGGCGGGGAGAGACGCACAATTGACCTTGATAAAAGGCTGCAGTTTTCTCGTGCTGTTCTTGTGAATTATATTTGCAATCTTTTCTTTTCCGACGCCGGTTTCGCCTGTGATAAAAACATTGCAGTCGTATTTGGAAACGGTTAGAACCTCGTCCATTACTGCGGCCATGGCTCGGCTCTCGCAGACGAGGTCTTCCATGAGAGTGTGTCGTTCGCCCGGGTCCTTGCTTAACATGCTCTTTGATGTTATAGGGTGGGTTGGGTCATCCCTAAGCGAAAGCATCTGCTCTTCTGCTTCCTCAACGTAGGGAAGTAGCTCACGTACTATCTCAAAGTCGAATTGATCGTATGCTTCGAGATAACCGTCGGCACTTCTTATGTCTAGCTGCTTGGACGTGGCCTCGGTTATATAGAGTGCGATATTGTAGTTATTTATAAGGTTTGCGAACACAACGGTTCCGCCGCTCTTTGTTGCGAGTATATTGATGGTTTCTGCACCTGTGATATCAGCGCAGTTTACGGATAGGTCGTAATATGAGTCGCATCCGATTTGATTTAGACATTCCATCGGTTTAAGGATGTCTACAGAGTGAACGCGCGTAAATACCTTTGCAACCAGCCTATCTATGCTTGGACCTCTTAGAACCGTATCCGTCTTTCTGTCGAGGAAGCAGACTATTTCCGCATCGGTTCCGGCGACCTTTCGTATCGCCATGCCAAAGAGAATATTGGAGAGAAGATTGTTTCCGACTACGAGAAAACGCTTCTTTCCAACGGCGGTACTACTTACTCTGTATATGGTTCCGGATTCGTCAAGGGTAAAAAGGAGAAACGGAAGCGGAAGATCCTGCGGCTTACGTATCATAGGAATGCTGCTCGAAATAATAGCATAACCATCTATATCTATCTGACCGTAGGCTCTGTCTATGGAAATGATTTTATCTATATAGAGTGGAATCGAGGTGAGGGAAGCGTTGCAGATGACGGCATCTCCTACGGCAAAATTCTTCTTGTTCGGGTACTCATCTCCGATTTCGGAGACGATTCCGGATAGCAGTCCACCCGTATCTGTTACCGGGTTATGAAGCTTGCCTCGACGAATTACGATGTCCATGATCTTCTGAATTATTCGCTGGTCGTTATCGTTTGACTCAAGGCAGATTTCCTTAAAACTCGTGCGCTCAAGATGGATGCGCTTAACGTCTATGCGCATTTCGTCGGGACATATCTTGCGGCCGTTATCAAGCTTCCACGCAACTGTGGGGAGGACAAATTTCGGTTCAAGGACCCTGGATGTTCCGTATTTATCAATCATTACCTACCTCTTGTTTGATTTGCTTTGGGTTCAGCTGTTTCAAAGGTGAACACATAATGGTTCAACGGCTTTTCGAGGGAATTTTACAATATTTTGGAGCCTCGCGCAACTTCATTAGGTAAACTCCTTGTGCTAATATTTTCTTGTGAGATATAAAGATTTAATATGCCTTTTAGCTGAAAGATAAGGAGAAGGAAATGGAAGAGAAAATTACATCGTTCATCAGACTTAGAATGTCAGCAAAGGATGCACATTACGGCGGAAATCTCGTGGATGGCGCCCATATGGTTCATCTCTTTGGCGATGTGGCGACTGAGCTACTGATCAAATGCGACGGAGATGAAGGTCTGTTCTGTGCATACGATAATATTGAGTTTCTCTCCCCGGTATATGCGGGAGATTTTATCGAAGCATATGGGGAGATAACGAGCATAGGAAACACTTCGAGGAAGATGAGCTTTGAAGCAAGAAAAGTAATTGCGCCGAGACCGGACATCAGTGATTCCGCGGCGGACTTCTTGGAGGAGCCGATAGTAGTTGCGAGAGCTACAGGAACATGCGTTGTCCCAAAGGAATGCAAGAGGAAGTAGAGGAGGTACAAAATGAAAAAAGGAAATCCATACGGAACACACAGAGTTATTTCTCCAAAGGGCGTTCTGCCGCAGCCGGCTGACGTAATCGATAACGATATGGAGATTTACGACAACGAAGTAAAGATAAACGTAAAGACACTCAATATAGATTCGGCATCATTCACATCGGTCGTTGACCACGCATGCGGAAAGAAACCGACGGACGATCTTACCGATGCTGACATTGAGGCAATTAAGGCCACGATGCTCGGAATCGTAGAAAAGGCAGGAAAGCATAAGAACCCTTGGACCGGATCCGGCGGAATGCTTATCGGAACCGTTGAGGAAATAGGGCCTGAGTGGAAGGGTGACCTAAAAGTTGGCGACAAGATCGCTACCCTAGTTTCGCTTTCACTAACACCGCTTGTAATAGATGAGATCATAGCTATGCGTCCTGCAATCGACCAGGTAGATATCAAGGGTCATGCTATTCTCTTCCAGAGCGGAATCTATGCAAAGCTTCCGGATGATATGCCGGAGGGTCTTGCGCTTTCCGCGCTCGACGTTGCGGGAGCACCGGCACAGGCAGCAAAGCTCGTTAGCCCGGGCATGAAGGTTATGGTAATAGGGGGCGGCGGAAAGTCCGGACTTCTCTGCCTCTATGAAGCAAAGAAGAGAGCCGGCGTTACAGGTCAGGTTATCTGCGCTGCAGGTTCACAGAAGTCCGAGGATAGAGCTCGTTCGCTCGATCTTGCCGATGATTATTTCCATCACGATGCAACAGACGCGGTTGGTATGTACGAGAAGGTTATGGAATTAACGAACGGTGAACTCTGCGACCTCGTAATCAACTGCGTAAACATCGAGAATACCGAGATGGCTTCCATCCTTTGCACAAAGGACGGCGGAAGGGTTTACTTTTTCTCCATGGCTACGAGTTTCACAAAGGCAGCTCTCGGCGCAGAGGGCGTTGGCAAGGACGTTGAGATGATAGTAGGTAACGGCTATACCAAGGGTCATGCGGAAATCACGCTTCAGGTTCTTAGAGAGCACGAAGGAATCAAGAAGCTCTTCGAAGAGATGTATGCATAACCTAAATCTTGAGTTTTGAAAATAAAGTCGAAGATGAACAGGAGATAATCATGGCGATTAGAAATTGGAAAGACATTCCTTTGTTCAAGGATGTTACTGATGAACAGTGGAATGACTGGCATTGGCAGGTTAAACAGAGACTTTCTACGGTTGAAGAAATAGCTCAGGTGGTAAACCTTACCGAGCAGGAAAAAGAAGATATCGCGAAGGTAATGGGAGGGTTCAGAGTTGGAATCACTCCATACTATGCATCGCTAATGGATCCGGATGACGAAAGAGATCCGGTTAGAATGCAGGCTGTTCCGACGCTTGCGGAGATGCATAGATCTGCGGCTGACGATGCGGATCCTCTCCACGAGGATGCTGATTCACCGGCTCCTGGCCTTACTCATAGGTATCCCGATAGAGTACTTTTCTTGATTACGGATCAGTGCTCGATGTACTGCCGCCACTGCACCAGAAGAAGACTCGCGGGCGAGACAGATGGCGCCAGATCCAAGGAGGATATCGACGCTTGTATCGAATATATCAGGAACACTCCGCAAGTTAGAGACGTGCTACTTTCTGGCGGAGATGCGCTGCTGGTTGAAGACGATACGCTCGAATACATCATCAAAGAATTAAGAAAGATTGAACATGTAGAAATCATCCGTATCGGATCCAGAACTCCTGTAGTTATGCCGCAGAGAATCACGGATGACCTAGTTAATATGCTCAAGAAATATCATCCGATTTGGCTGAACACGCATTTCAACCATCCAAAGGAAATGACACCGGATGCGCAGGAGGCCTTGAGAAAACTCGCGGACGCAGGTATTCCGCTTGGAAACCAGAGTGTTCTTCTAAGAGGCGTGAATGACTGCAAATTCATAATGATGGATCTCGTTCATGAGCTCGTAAAAAACCGCGTAAGACCTTATTACATTTACATCTGCGATCTTTCCGTAGGAATCGAGCACTTCAGAACGCATGCATCAAAGGGAATTGAAATCATAGAGGGACTCCGAGGGCATACATCGGGATACTGCGTTCCGACATTCGTAATAGATGCTCCGGGAGGAGGAGGAAAGACTCCGGTGATGCCGAACTATGTAATTTCTCAGACACCGTCAAAGATAATTTTGAGAAACTACGAGGGTGTTATCACAACATATACGCAGCCAGATCTTCCGCCGCTTCCGTGCAAATGCGATTACTGCACAGGAAAGAAGAAGTCATTCTATCAGGGTGTATCGGCACTCGGAGAAGGACTAGAGATTCGTTCGATGGAACCTGCAAATCTCGAACGCCATAAGAGAAACGAGCACTAGGGAGGCACAAAATAAGCACAATATGGTATAGTAGTACCAATAGATGATACTTAAGTGGAAAGCGAGAGGTTATGCCTCTCGCGTTCCCAATGGTGGGACAATGGAGCTTCTTAGAGAACTGTCAAAAGAGTATAGGACCGTCTCGATAGTAGGTATGGCTAAAAACGCCGGGAAGACAACGGCGCTGAATTTTTTGATAGAAGAAGCCGTCGACGAAGGGGTTAGACTCGGAATAACTTCAACGGGAAGGGACGGAGAGACGACGGACCTCGTCACTGAAACGGAAAAGCCGAAGGTATATCTCTACGAGGGCACACTCGTATCGGTCCCAAGGCAACTTTTTAGTTTGGCGGAAGCGGGGCTCGAAATAATAAGCATGTCCAATTATAGGACCGCGCTCGGAGAACTCCTTCTTTGTGAAGTAAAGAGCGAGGGATATGTTCAGATAGCGGGACCTGTTGCTACGGCGGACACGAGGAAGCTCTGCGAGGAAATGTTTTCTCACGGTGCGGAATTGGTTTTGGTCGACGGAGCGATAGACAGAAAGTCGGTCGCGTCTCCCGAATCGTCCGATGCGATTATTCTCTCGACGGGTGCTGTTATCTCAAGGGACATCGCAAAGGTCGTAAAGGATACCGCACATGTCGTCGGGCTATACAGCCTTCCGGTGCTGGATGATATCGATGCAAAGGAATCCATAATGTCCGTTATGGACGAAAACAGAATAGCGGTTCTTAGACGGAAGGAAGTTCTGGATGTCCTTCCGTTTGATATTGAACTTCTCGATTTAAAGACGGGACTTGGTTCGGGTCGCCTGATAGATGAAGCGATAACTGACGATGTCGAATACGTATTCATACCCGGTGCTCTCACAAACAGCATCATGGACAACATAAGTCCGTCAAAGTTCAAGCATGTGACATTTGTTCTAAAAGACCCAACCAAGATATTCATAGATTCGGTAACGTGGAAGCAGCTCGTTAAACGCGGACTAAATATCAAGGTAATCCGGAATATAAAAGTCTGCGCGGTTACTGTTAATCCAATTTCGCCTGCGGGATATTCTTTTGACAGCAATATGCTTCAGGATGAAGTTTCAAAGGCGGTTCCGGGCATTCCGGTAATCGACGTAAGAAAGTAAGTTAACGATGTTGCAGTGCGCATGCGCATTGCGAGATACATAAGATGTTTAGAAGCAACAATATATGAGAGAAGCAGCAAAGAAATTCACAAATAAAAAAACTCTTTCCGAAACCGGTTTCAGTTATGTGACCGGAAATCTTTCTGTGCATTCGCCTTACGGAAATTCGATCCTAAGGTCGCAGGAAGCATTTCTCCCGGGCGAGGAGAAAAAGCTTGAAATAGAATTTGACAGGCTCGAGGAAATGATATCTTTTGCTTCCCGCGAACCCAAGAAGGCGAGGACCCTCATGGAGTCTCTCTGTCTTGCAAAGGATATCTCGGGTTCGATAAAGAGGAGCGAAGCGGTTACACTTTCCGTAGTCGAGATTTTTGAAATAAAATCATTCCTTCTTCTATGTGAGGAGATAAGAAAGATAATAGGCGAAGGTAATTTCGAGCTCATTCCTGTGAGCGATGCAATTGATGTCCTCGACCCAAAGGGCGATAGGATGAATACCTTCTATATCTATGACGAGTTCTCGGAGAAGCTTGCAGAGCTTCGCGCGGAAAAGAAAGCGCTCGATACCGAGATACGGAGGGTGCAGAAGGCCAAGAAGGATTCCATCAAAGCAGAATACGGAATCATGCTTACGCCGAAATTTGACATAGTTATCCCAAAGTCGTCGGACGATTGTGAGCAGGCAAAGAATATAGACTTGCTTGAGACCGTAGCAGAAGACTACTCGTCTGTAACCTTTGCCCTGAAGGCCGATGCGGAAACATATAAGTTAATCGAGAAGGCAGAAAACTTCAATATGGCGATTGAGGAGGAAGAGGAGAATTGCTGCGTTCGTCTTTCGAGGCGCATCTGGGAATACGCGGATGTGATTCTGGAGAACGGAAGAAGAATAGGATATCTCGACCTCATGCTTGCCAAAGCCAATTATTCTATAGAGCATAAGCTCGTAAGACCAAAGATAATGGAAGAGCATATACTTTCCATTAAGAATGGTCGTCATCTTCAGGTAGAAGATATACTTGAGTCGCGCGGCAAGGTATACTGCCCGATAAGCATGGAGCTAAGAGAAGGAGTAACATGCATAACGGGCGCCAATATGGGAGGGAAAACGATAAGTCTAAAGCTTGCCGGGCTGATAATGCTGATGACGCAGTATGGATACTTTGTTCCTGCGGATTCTGCAGAAGTGGGACTCTCGAACTTCATGGGAATCCTTATAGGAGACAGTCAGTCGATGGAGCGAGGCTTATCAAGCTTTGGAAGCGAGATGGAGGAACTTAAGGACATACTTGCGGGAGCAAAGCCGAGGTCGCTAATTCTCGTAGATGAAATTGCAAGCGGAACAAATCCTTCTGAAGGTCAGGCGCTTACGGAGAGCCTTATAGACTATCTCTCGGAGAAGGAATATATAAGCCTTATGACGACACATTTTGATGTGAAGGACGAGAGGGCAGTAAGTATGCAGGTTAGAGGTCTTGCGGACGCAGACTTTAGAAGGCTTAACAGTGAGTTGTCCGGTGCCGATAGAAATGAGCGCATAGACATAATCGGAAAATACATGGACTATAACTTGGCCCTTGTCGAGACGGGTGAAGAGGTGCCAAAGGATGCGTTAAATATAGCATCGATGCTCGGAATACCGGAAGAGATAATAATGGGTGCGAGAAGGCATCTTGAGAAGGATAAGAAATAGCAGGCCAAGGAATCGTAAAGCCAAGAAATCGTAATGCAAGAAATAGTAAGACGAAAAGTAATAAGGCATTAAGGAGGCAGCATGAAGAGTAAACTGAATCTTGACCCAAAGGTGGTGGAGAGCGCAAGAGCGCATGCGAGAAATATCGCGCATGACATGCAGGACTTTATAGATAGACATACCACAGTGAGCACGGAGAGAACGATACTAAGACTACTCGGGATTGACGGAATAGACGATGTGGAAACGCCTCTGCCGAACGTTGTAGTGGATCATGTAAAAGACGCGGGAGGCCTCCCTAGAGGCGTTGCGTACTGGATAGGAAATGCGATGATTCAGACGGGGCTTAAGCCTCAGGAGATTGCGGAGAAGGTTGCGACGGGTGAACTCGACATAACAAAACTCGACACGGCGAGCCGTGAAGATGCTGAAGCCGCTATTATGCCAATTGTCCATGAATCTCTTCATAAGATTAAAGAGCAGAGCAAGAAGAGACTTGAGTATTTGGATAAACTTGGGGAGGGGAGACAGCCTTATCTATATGTAATTGTGGCGACGGGTAATATTTTTGAGGACGTAATTCAGGCGCAGGCTGCTGCAAGGCAGGGCGCCGATATAATCGCGGTAATAAGATCGACGGCGCAGTCGCTATTAGACCACGTTCCTTATGGTCCGACGACAGAGGGCTTTGGCGGAACATGGGCGACGCAGGAGAACTTCAAGATTATGCGTAAGGCACTCGACGAAGTAGGTGAAGAGGTCGGTCGTTATATAAGACTCTGCAACTATTCGTCCGGACTCTGCATGCCGGAGATTGCGGCGATGGGTGCGCTAGAGAGACTTGACGTAATGCTGAATGACGCTATCTACGGAATTCTCTTCCGCGATATCAATATGCAGAGAACAATCGTCGATCAGTTCATGAGCCGTGTAATAATCGGTTACTGCGGAATCATATTTAACTCCGGTGAGGATAACTACCTTACGACGGACGATGCTTATGAGGCTGCGCATACGGTAACTGCATCGCAGTTTATAAATGAGCAGTTCGCCGTGCTTGCAAATATTCAGGAGTGGCAGATGGGACTTGGCCACGCGTTTGAGATGGATCCGGATATCGAGAACGGTTTCCTATATGAACTTGCGCAGGCCATCATGGCTCGCGAGATTTTTCCGAATGCTTCTCTAAAGTATATGCCGCCGACAAAATTCATGACCGGTAATATCTATAAGGGCCATATCCAGGATGCGCTCTTTAATCTTGTGGCCGTTTGGTCGGGACAGAGCCTGCAGCTCCTCGGGATGCTGACGGAGGCAGTTCACACTCCGCATATGCAGGATAGATATCTTTCGATTGAGAATGCCAATTATATATTCAATAACTGCCGCGACCTTGGTGAAGAGGTTGAGTTCAAGACGGACGGAATAATTCAAAAACGCGCGCAGGATGTTCTTGCAAAGGCTGATGCACTTCTCGCGGAAGTAGAGAAGGATGGACTCTTCAGCACCATCGAGCAGGGAAAGTTCGGCGGAGTCAAGCGCCCGATGGACGGAGGCAAAGGCCTCGACGGCGTCTGCGTAAAGGACAATCAATATTTCAATCCGTTTATTCCGCTAATGCTTAAGGGGGAAGAATAATGGTAGATAATAAGATTCTGTGGTCTCCAAACGAGACCGGCGTTTCAAAAGAGCGAGAGGCGTTTGAACAAGCCGTTCCCGAAAAAGCGAGTTCATCTACATCCAACGCAACGTCCAAGGTGGATCTAACAAAAGTAAAACCCTACGGCGACACTCTTAACGACGGAATGATGCAGACCATGTTTACGCTTCCTGTGCCTTACGGTGAAGAGGCGAACGAGGCCGCGCGTCAGCTGGTCAAACAGATGGGCTGGGACGAACCTAACGTAACATACTCTCACGACATGGGTAACGGGTTTACTTATTTTGTCGTTTACGGAAAGTGCAGACATACCGTCGACTTTACCAAGATCAAAGTGGTCAAGGTAGAGGTCGACGTTATGGATAGAGTTGAATGCGGTGACTATATCGGTGAGAATATCGGTCGCGATGTCGTAGTGGTCGGCGCATCGACAGGTTCCGACGCGCATACCGTAGGAATAGACGCTATCATTAATATGAAGGGCTTCCATGGTCACTTTGGACTCGAGCGTTTCAAAAATGTAGAAGCATACAATTTGGGATCGCAGGTTCCGAACGAGGAACTTATCGCCAAGGCCAAAGAAGTAAACGCCGATGCGATTCTCGTTTCGCAGACCGTAACCCAAAAAGATATCCACATCATCAACCTTACCAATATGGTTGAGCTTGTGGAGGCTGAGGGAATCCGAGATAAAGTGCTTCTCCTCTGCGGCGGACCGCGTATCTCGCACGAACTTGCTCAGGAGCTTGGTTACGATGCGGGATTTGGTCCGCACACCTATGCGGAGCACGTAATGAGCTATATAGCAACTGAGATTGTTAACCGCGGCTGGCAGAACAGGCCGCCGTTAAAGTAGAAAAGCTCAACGCTGGGTAAGAAACAGACGCACACTCATCTCATCACCCCGTGAAATTGACAATCACATCAAAACTCGAAGACCTTCGGGAGTTTGGATAAACTCGCCCTTACGGGCTCAGACAGTATCCACAACTCCAACGAAGGTCTTTTCTCGTGATTTTGAGTGATTGTTGCAATTTCACATGAAGTTCTTCGAAGAGGTGCGCCTGTTGCTTACTGCGTCGAACTTTTCCACATATGGCGTTTGTTCATTTATGCGGTAGCGAGGTATTGTGGTTTTGATATGAATTTTTAGCGCTTTAACTAGTTGACAAATGCGATTTTTGAGGACTATAATTAATTCGATATTATCTCTATAGTACTATTAGGAGGGAAAATTTATGAAAAAATTTACCGCCGGATGCGTAAAGGTAATGAGTAAATGGTTACCGGACGCATTCATCTTCGCTGTGATTCTTACGATTATCGTATTCATCGCAGCAATGCCGGCTGCTGGTGCGGGTCCGCTCCAGATGGCAATGGCATGGGGAGACGGTGTATGGGGACTCCTAGCATTCTCCATGCAGATGGCTCTCGTAGTTGTAACAGGTACTGCTTTTGCTACGGCACCTGTTATCAAGAAAGCACTCGATGCTATAGCAAAGCTAGCTAAGACTCCTGCACAGGGCGTTGCGCTAGTAGTAATCGTCAGCGGTATCGCTAACTTCCTGAACTGGGGATTCGGACTTATCGTCGGAGCTCTCCTCGGTCGTGCGGTTGCTAGACAGCTGAAGAACGTTGACTATCGTATGCTGATTGCTGCCGGTTATTCCGGATTCGTAATTTGGCACGCTGGTATGTCCGGTTCTATTCCACTAAACCTGAATACACCTGGACAGATTGTTGACGGCGCTGTAGCTAACACAGGTGGAGCAGTTAAGGAACTTATTCCGACAA